>DASTGQ010000153.1:0-2138 GCA_035718985.1 Gemmatimonadaceae bacterium | reverse complement strand
GGCTGCGGGAACTTGAGATCCTTGGCGAGCAGGTTCACGTCGCCGATCGGCTTGGTGCCCTGACCATTCGCGCAGGTGGTGATCGACGTGGGGTCGACCTGGAACTTCGGCGCGGGCGCGTTGCTGCCGTTGGTGTTGCAGTTCAGGAAGGTGATGATGTTGCCCGAGTTGACGTAGGCGTTCTCGAGCCAGATGTACGGCGGCGTGCCGACGAAGAGTCCGACACCGCCACGGAGCTGATTGCGCCGATCACCGGTGGCGTCCCAGTTGAAGCCGAGGCGCGGCGAGTACTGGAGCGAGTGCTTCGGGATGTCGCTGGTCTTGCGGCCGTAGGCGGAGTCGATGGCCGCGTTGTACGGGATGTCGTACAGCGACGTGCTCAGGTCGAAGCGCATGCCCGCCGTGACGGCGAGACGCGGGGTGACCGTCCACTGATCCTGCGCGTAGAAGGCGTTCTGCAGCCCGCTGTAGTACGTGTTGCCGCCGTTGGACAGCACGATCGCCTTGCGGAAGGAGTTGGCGTTCCCGGCGGCCATGCTGTCGAGGTTGGCGAACGGCCAGACGCCGAGCGAGCTCTGGGTGAACAGGTTGCGCAGCCAGACGTACTCGTTGCGCGTACCCACCGTGATGGTGTGGTTCCCCATCGGACGGAAGGTGAAGTTCTCCGTGACTTCCCAGGTCCTCGTGTCGAGCTGGTTGCCCTGCGAGAACTGATCGGCGCCGGCGAGGATGGCGGCGTTGCCGTTCACACCCGTCACTCTGTTGACGCGGATCTGCGGGAAGGCGCTGAGCGGATCGCGCCGGTTGAACCACTTGTTGTAGCCGACGAACAGCTCGTTCGAGGCGCCGTTGGCGAAGTTGGAGAAGAACTGAAGGACGGGGGCGATCTTGACGTTGCGGAAGTTGTGGTAGTTGTCGGACAGGACGGCCGTGGTCACGGTGCGCGCCGTCTGCTGACGCAGACGCTCGCCGTCGGAGTAGTTGAAGCGCAGCACCGCGCGGTGGACGTCGTTGACCTGGTAGTCGAGGCGGCCGAAGTGGTTCGTGAGCGGGTTCGGGATGTTCACCCCGTTCGCGGTGCCGACGTCCTTGGAACCGAGCTGCTTCATCAGGTCGAGGAAGCGCTGGAGGGTGTCAGGCTGCAGGGGGAACTTCTGCGCAGCGCCGGCCGGCTGGTCGGCGTACGGGCCGCTCACCGGCGTGTTCTCCGTCGTCCACTCGTTGGCGGTGAAGAAGTGCAGCTTGTCCTTGATGATCGGACCGCCGAGCGAGAAGCCAGTCTGCGAGCGGTTGAAGGGCTGGCCGCGCACGGCTGCGGTGTCGGCGCCGTAGGCCTGATTGCGGAAGGCGTGGAAGGCGGAGCCGTGGAGCTGGTTGGTGCCGGTCTTCGTGATGGCGTTGAGGAGGAAGCCACCGAAGTTGCCCTGCCGGACGTCGAATGGGGCGAGGAGGATCTGGAGCTCCTTGACCGCCTCGATGGAGAGGGGCTTGGCGTTGACTTCCGAACCTGGCGCGCCGGTGTTGCCGAGACCGAAGACGTCACGCTCGGAGGCGCCGTCGATCTGGATGTTGTTCATGCGGTTGGACATGCCGCCCGCCGATCCGGCGCCGCCCGCGGTCATCGAGATCTGGGGGGCGATCTTCGCGAAGTCGGTGACGTTGCGCGACGTGGTCGGCACGCGCAGGAGCACGGAGTCGGAGATGGTCGTCCGCGTGCCGGTATGCGTCGGGCTGAACTCGCCGGCGTTGACGCCGGTGACCTCGACGGCGGCGAGGGTCGCGACCTGGTTCGACAGATGGAAGTCGAGGACCAGGGTCTGGGAGAAGGGGACCTCCTGGTTGTCGAGCGTCTGCGGCTGGAGGCCGATGCGGCGCGCCGTGACGGAGTACGGACCGCCGACCTCGAGGTTCTGGATGCGATAGCGGCCATCCTCGCGGGTCTGCGCGCCGACGGTGAAGCCGGTGGAGCGATTGCGAACGACGATCTGCACGGCGGAGAGCGGCTGCCCCGCGTCGTCCGTCACGCGGCCGGCGATGGCGCCGGTGGTGATGCCCTGGGCGGTGAGCCTACCTGGGAGAACGCCGACGAGGGCGACGGCAGCGCCCAACATCCAACGCGCGATTCTCATAATGTGTGT
>DASTGQ010000152.1:0-6843 GCA_035718985.1 Gemmatimonadaceae bacterium | reverse complement strand
CCGGCGTCGCCATCCTCGTAGTCTCTGCCTGCCGTCCCGGACCCGCAGCGGCGTCGCGGGCGATGCTCGTGCCGAAGCCAGGCGCAGCCCAGCCGACAGCGGTGGATCCCGTTCCGGTGCACGACAGCTTCAGCGTGCAGTCGCGGATTCTCGGCGAGGGCCGCGCGGTCAACGTCTGGACGCCGCCAGGCTATGATCGCTCAGCGACAACGCGCTGGCCGGTGCTGTACATGCCCGACGGAGGCATCGACGAGGACTTTCCGCACGTCGTCAACACGGTGGACTCGCTGCTGAAGCGTGATGCAATCCGCCCCGTGATCGTCGTCGGAATCCCGAACACGCAGCGACGCCGCGACCTGACAGGGCCCACGACGGTGAAGGCCGACAGCGCCATCGCGCCGAAAGTCGGCGGCTCGGCGGCATTCCGCGCGTTCATCCGGGAGGAGCTGATTCCCGCGGTGGACGCGCGCTACTGGACGACGCGAGAGCGCGCGATCATCGGCGAGTCGCTGGCCGGCCTCTTCGTGCTGGAGACCTTCTTCACAGAGCCGTCGCTCTTCACCCATTACGCCTCGCTCGACCCGAGCCTGTGGTGGAACGACGAGGCGCTGGCGAAGTCCGTCGGCCCCGATCTCGCGCGCATGGATGCGGCGCCCCGGACCCTTTACATCGCCACGGCGAACTACGCGCCAACGATTGCCGCGGCGGAGCGCATCGCGAGCGGACTGCGTGAGGCTTCCCCGCCGCATCTGCGGTGGAGCTACGTGCCGCGGCCGGATCTCACCCACGCGACGATCTTTCGTGGCGTGCAGGCGGATGCACTGAGGCGGTTGCTGCGGTAGCGCCCGAATCCCGCCGTACTTGAACTTCAGGAGCGTGGGTGAGACGCTGATCGTGATGGCGTCACTGCATTGCGCCCCTTGACGGGCTCTGATTACCCCGGGTGCCGGGATACGACTGGTCGGCGTCCGTGGCACCGTCCTCGCAGCATCCATCGAGTATCTTCCGCACTGAGATCGGTGGGACCAGTCAAGCACCCGGATGCAATGCGCCACCTCCGCAGGGTTACAGCCGTCGCCGTGCAGCTGCTCATGATCCAGTTCGCGATCGTGAGCGGAGGGACGGCGTGTCCGAGCGGGAGCGACATGGCGCATGGGATGAGCGCAGGTGCTGCTTCGTCGCACGCGTCTGAGCACGCGCCGGACCATGCGAGCGAGCATTCCACGGAGCATGCCACGGAGACACAGCAAGGTCCCCGTCACTCGCTTCGCTGCCTGCATTGCGAGACACCCTGCAGCTCCCCGGGCTGCTGCGCCGGCGGCCAGTGTTCCCCCGCCGAGATGGCCGCTCCTCGCAGTCCCTCTTCGCAGCCCGAGGTTGCCACTGCCGAGCGTGTCGTCCTCCGCGGCGAGCTGCCGCGCTCGTTGGGCGTCGCGCCGGAACCTCCGCCTCCTCGGCTCTAGCACGCGTTGTCAGTCACAAGTGTCGCTGCCACGGCCGCCGTCGAGCGTCCGGGGCGATATTCCGCGTGCCACTCCATCCAGGAAGCCGAAGTCAATGTCGTACCGCTCGAGCCATCACGGTCCCCGCACCATCCACCGTACGCGGAACCGCGCCGTACTTGCGACTCTCGCCATGCTGTGCGCCGCGCCTCTCGTCGCGCGCGCACAGCATGAACACCATCCTCAATCCAGGCCCGACACCACTCGCGCCGGCCGTGACACGATGGCCGGGATGCCCGGCATGGCGCACGGCGCGCACGACATGCGGGGAATGATGGACGGCCCGCTCGGCATTTCCCACGTTCGCATGGGGTCCGGCACGTCGTGGATGCCGGACTCGTCGCCCATGCACGCCAATCACAAGATGTGGGGCGACTGGACGGCGATGCTGCACGGCGTCGCGTTCGCGGAGTACGATCACCAGGGCTCGAAGCGCGGTGCGTCCCAGTTCGGCATCATCGACTGGGAGATGCTCATGCTCATGCACGACGTGGGCACCGGCAAGCTTCACCTTCACGCCATGGCCAGCCTCGAGCCGCTGACCATCGGCTCGAGGGGTTACCCGCTCCTCCTCCAGACCGGCGAATCCGACCAGGGACAACCGCTGCACGACCGACAGCATCCGCACGACCTCATCATGGAGCTGGCGGCGATGTTCCAGCAGCCGATCGCTTCCAACCTCGCGGTGGAGCTCTACGGTGGACTCGCCGGCGAACCCGCGCTCGGCCCCGTGGCCTTCATGCATCGGCCCTCGGCGCAGAATGATCCATTCGCTCCACTCGGCTACCACTGGCAGGACGCGACGCACATCTCGTACGGCGTGCTCACGGCCGGCCTCTACTCGCGCGTGTGGAAGCTCGAGGGATCGTGGTTCAATGGCCGCGAGCCGAACGAGAACCGATGGAACCTCGATCTGCGCCGCCTCGACTCCTACTCGGGGCGCCTCACGGTGAATCCCACGGGGCGAATCAGCCTGGCCGGATGGTATGGCTACCTGCCGAGTCCCGAGTGGCTTCACCCCGACGAACAAGTCCATCGCTACGGCGTCTCCGCGCTCTATGGCGGCCGCGGCATCGGCGGAGGCTCCTGGGGGAACATGCTGCTGTGGGGTGCAAATCGCAGCGCCGGCCACGTCGAGAACAGCATGGCCGCCGAGACCAACCTCGAGATCGGCCTGAAGAACGCGGTGTTCGCGCGTGCGGAGTACGTGCGCAAGAGCGCGGAGGAGCTCGTACTGCCGACGATGGATCCCGGGCGGGAATTCGACATTCGCTCGCTTGTCGGGGGCTACGTGCGCGAGGTCGCGACGATCCCGGGCGGGTCGATCGGCGTCGGCGGCCGTGCGTCGGTGGACTTCGTGCCCTCGGCGCTCGAGCCGTACTATGGGACACGCTCGCCAGCCGGCGTGGCGGTCTACGTGCGCGTGCGTCCGAAGCGGATGGCGTCGGAACCGGCGATGCCGACGGCGGAGCGCGGGATGACAGGGATGGAGCACGGTGGCGAGCTCACGGTGCCCAGGCCGAACGACGCGCATCCATCGATGCCCGGCATGCCGGTCATGAAGATGAAGACCGACAGCACGCATCGCACGCCACCCGACTCGACGATGCGCGGCATGACGCACGATTCGACGATGCATCCGATTTCGCATGATTCCATCAGGACACCGACGTCGGTGCCGCTGGACAGCACGATGCAGAACTCGCATGACACGACGATGCACGCCATGCCGATGACCACCGGGACCAGGGTGGCGAAACCGAAGGGGTCCTCGACCTCGAAGGGCTCCTCGAAGTCGAAGGCCGCCTCGAAGTCGAAGGCCTCCTCGAGGTCGAAGGCCTCCTCGTCGAGCGCCAGGACGACACCGCAGCGTAAGGGGAGGTCAGGGACGGCTGCCCCACATCATGGGCACGACATGCCAGGCATGAAGATGCCGGGCATGCAGGTACCCGCCGACACGAACAGGACTCGAAAGCCCTGAACGCGCATGCGCGAACGCTTCGTGCCGAGGAGCAATCAGCGCGTCGTCGTCACGCGTCCGGTCGCCGGAACTGTTCGATCACACTCTCCGGGTGCGGCGTCTGTCCCCACCCGGGGAGATCGAGTCGCGCCGCGGTGACATAGGCGACCGCATCGGCATCGAACTTCAAGCAGCACTCCATTGAGCACAGGTACCAAGTGGCGCCCGAATGCTCCCGCTGGTGTGGTGCCCAGTCGGCGTTGATCGTCATACCGCAGACGGGGTCGATGACCTGATGTGCGCTCATGATGCCTCCCGGAGAGGGCAGGGAAACGGCGAGCTGCGTACCTCTCCGATGAGGATGCAGCGGCCGGGTGTCCGCGGCAAGCGGACATCTGTCCCGCGACGGGTGCGCCGCTGCGCGTGTGCCGCGAGGCTGGAATCCAACAGCCTCGCGGGGTCCTCGAACGACCCACCCTTCCCGACTAAGGTGCGCATCCGTCGGTCCTCCGGTCCTCCGGTCCTCCGGTCCATCGGTCCATCGGTCCATCGGTCCTCCGCTCTCCTCACTTCCCCCCGCCCGCTGACCCCGCGAACTGCGCTGCGTACTCCTGATTCAACCGCTGCCAGCCCGCGAGCTTCATCACCTCCGGCCCGACGATGCGACCCATCGGCTTCCCGTCGAGGAAGTGTTGCAGGACGTCGAAGCACACGTGCCATCCCGCGGCGCCCATCGCGATGAAGTTGCGGTCGATATTGTGCCAGAGCGTGAGTCGGGTGCCGCCCTTCACCGGCTTCAGCTCCCAGCGCAGCTCCTGGCCACCCCAGTTGTACTCGAGCACCGAGGGCGCGTCGGCGCGTGTGATCGTCGTCTCGGTGACGTGCGGCTGCAGCGTGCCAACGGTGGAAAGGCGAGCAGTGCCGGCCGTACCGAGGTTGCGGTCGGCGTCGAACGGCGCCCACTGGCGAAGCTGCTCGGGATCGGTGAGCGCCTGCCAGACGACCGCCGGCGGATGGGCGAGGTCGCGGACGAGGACCAGCGTCCACTGCTCGCCGCTCTTGCGGACGTCGGCGCCGTTTGCGGGGCCGGGTACGTAGTGCTCGCGGGTGCTCATGTCTTCTTTCTCCGTTTCGGGGTAGGCGCCTTTTTCATCCGGTCCAGGTGCTGCTCCAGCGCGTCGACGTGCTTCGTCCAGAAGCGCCGGAAGGGGAGGAGCCATTCGTCGAGCTCCATCAGCGGCTCGGGGCGCAGGCGATAGAGCCGCCGCTGCGCCTCGATGCGCGACTCGACGAACCCCGCGTCGCGCAGCACGCGCAGGTGCTTGGAGACGGCCGGCTGCGACAGCCGCAGCTCGCGCTCGAGCTCTCCCACGGACCGCTCGGCGTCGAGCAGCAGGCTCAGGATGGCGCGCCGGTTGGGCTCGGCGACGATGGCGAAGGAGGATTCCATCGGGGATGTATATAGCCCGCGATATATATGCCTGTCAAGGCATGTACGGCCGTGAACGCCCGCGCCCGTCCGCGCCGGCACGGCCCTCGCAAGCCAGGAGGGCGGGACTCCACGAGCACCAGGCCAGATGAGACGAGCGCCCACGAGCACCTTCTTCATGTTCGCCACCGGGATCGAGAACAGCTATCCCACGATCCACGGCGGCCGCACGCGCATCGACGAGATGGCGCTCTGCCGCCACTACGACCTGTGGCGCACCGACTTCGATCTGGTGCAGGAGCTCGGAGTGAATCATCTCCGTTATGGCCCGCCACTGCACACCACCTGGCGAGGCAAGGCCCGCTACGACTGGAGCTTCGCCGACGAGACCTTCGGCGACCTGAAGCGGCGCGACATCACGCCGATCACCGACCTCTGCCACTTCGGCGTTCCCGACTGGATCGGCAGCTTCCAGAACCCGGACTTCCCGGACCTGTTCGCGCAGTATGCGCGCGCCTTTGCGCGGCGCTTCCCGTGGGTGCAGTTCTACACCCCGGTCAACGAGATGTACGTCTGCGCACTCTTCTCGGCGCGCTACGGATGGTGGAACGAGCAGCTCACCACCGACAGCGGCTTCGTCACCGCGCTCAAGCACATCGTGCGCGCCAACGTGCTGGCCATGCGCGCCATTCTCGAGCTGCGCCCCGACGCCATCTTCGTCCAGAGCGAGTCGTCTGAGTACTTCCACGCCGACTGCCCGGCGGCCATCGGACCGGCCGAGACGCTGAACGAGATTCGCTTCCTGTCGCTGGACCTCAACTATGGCCGGCGCGTGAACTCGGACATGTACGTCTACCTGCTGGACAACGGCATGACGCGCGAGGAGTACCAGTTCTTCCTCGGCCAGTCGCTCAAGCACCACTGCGTGATGGGGAACGACTACTACGTCACCAACGAGCACCTCGTGCACGCCGACGGGACGACGCGGCCGGCTGGGGAGATCTTCGGCTACCACGTCATCACCACGGAGTACTACCAGCGCTACGGGCTGCCCGTGATGCACACCGAGACCAACCTCGACCAGGGCACTCGCGGAGACGAAGCCGAGCGGTGGCTGCGGAAGGAATGGGCGAACGTGCTGCGTGTGCGCAACGACGGCCTCCCCATCCTCGGTTTCACCTGGTACTCGCTCACTGACCAGGTGGACTGGAACACCGCGCTGCGCGAGCAGCGGAACTGCGTCAACCCGCGCGGCCTGTACGATCTCGATCGGAAGATCCGCCCCGTGGGAACGGCCTACAAGCGGCTGATCAGCGAGTGGCGCGACGTGCTGCCGACGCAAAGCGTGGTACTCTCGCTGCCGGCATTCCCGCCGAGTCGACAGGACGATCCGCTGGTGGCGGCGATGGCCGCGCACGCGCGTGGCCGGCGCACGACCGCTGAAAACACGAACGGGCCCACGACGGGAGCCCCCGTGCCGCAATCGGAGCAGGGAGAGGGATCATGAGCCGGTTCGAGAACAGGGCGGTGATCGTGACGGGAGCGGCGAGCGGAATCGGTCTCGCCACGGCGCAACGATTCGGCAGCGAGGGAGCGCGCGTCGTCATTGCCGACCGCGACCTGGATCACGCCAACGCCGCGGTGGAGGAAGTGAAGAAGGCCGGCGCCCCGGACGCCTGGGCGTGCGCGTGCGACGTCTCCAATGAGGAGCAGGTCCAGGCCTGCGTCGCCAGCGTGCTCACGCGCGCCGGCGCGGTGAACGTGATCGTCAACAACGCCGGTCTCATGACCTTCAAGGCCATCACCGATCTCACCGCCGCCGACTGGACGCGGGTGCTCGGCGTGGACCTGCTCGGCGCCTTCTTCTTCATCAAGCAGGCGTTCCAGCACATGAAGCGCGGCAGCGCCGTGGTGAACGTCGCCAGCATCCACGCAGTGGAGACGGAGCCGAT
>DASTGQ010000151.1:0-3748 GCA_035718985.1 Gemmatimonadaceae bacterium | reverse complement strand
GTCCGCAACGACCGGCCTTCCGTGGCCCGCTCCACTGCCGCCAGGAGGAACGGGGTGACGGCCGCGCCGCTGATACCTGAGCGACGCGCCTGCTCGAGCGCCGTAACGACGGCGCCGTCCACCAGCTCCGCGGGCAGAGCGAGCTCGGCTGGCGGAGGCTGGACTACGAGCGTGGCCTGCGTCCGCCCGAGCGCGCGCGACGCGAGGTGGATGCGCGCGATCTCCTCGGGGGAATCGGCGCGTGCCGACAGCCGGAGGCCGACGGACCGCGTGAAGAACCCGGGCATTTCGGCGGTGCGGTAACCCACGACCGCCACGCCATGCGTCTCCAGCCGCTCGAGCGTGGCGGGAATGTCGAGGATCGACTTGGCGCCGGCGCAGACCACCACCATCGGCGTCCTCGCCAGCTCGCCGAGGTCCGCGGACTCGTCGAAGGGCGCGCCGCGGTGCACGCCTCCGATGCCCCCGGTGGCGAAAACCGAAATCCCGGCGGCGCCAGCAATGGCCAATGATGCCGCCACCGTCGTGGCACCATCCGCCCCCTGCGCTGTCGCCACGCCCAGGTCCCGTGAGGAGACCTTGCGCACGCCTTCCCGCCCGAGAAACCGCTCGAGATCCTCGCCGTCCAGGCCGAGTGAGACCTGCCCGCGCACGACGGCGGTGATGGCCGGGACCGCGCCGGCCCGCTCGACCGCCGTGTTCATGAGGTGGGCGGCTTCGCGGTTCGCCGGAATCGGGAGGCCCTGCGCGAGCACGGAGCTCTCGAGCGCAACGACTGGCCTGCCGGCGGCGATGGCGGCGGCGACGTAGGTAGAAATACGAAGCGCGGACATGGCCAGTAAGCTAGCCGTCCGCGCTTCGTCGCGCCTCGAGATGGTCCCCACCATCAAGGGCACTCACGGGTCCCTCCCTTCCTGCGTCTCTACCCGCGTGCCATCCCCTAGCGCATACGGCGTGCCGAATCGTCGCGGGTTCCGCGGTTCACGGTGCAGGCGTCGGCTGCGGCTTGCGTGGCCACGCGGTCGCGATGGCCTCGCCCATGTGCGCCATCATCACCTGTGCTTCGTTGTCGATCAGCCAGCGCTGGTCCTGGTTCTCCTTCGTCAGGACGCACGCCACCACCCTGCTCTGCAGCGGGAAGAGCGAGCACTCGGTGCGCACCTGGTCGGTCTCGCCGGTCTTGTGCGGTATGTCGAGTCCCGGCACGTAGCGCTCCATCTTCTCGAAGTTCGTGTTGTGCGCCAGGATGTCGAGCATCGCGCTATCCGCCGGCGGGCTCACCGCCTTGCCGTTCGCCAGTAGCTCGAACAGACGCGCCATCTCGTTCGGCGTGGTGACGCCGAGCCCGTACTTGGCGGAGCTGTCGGGCGCCACGCTCGAGCTCCGCAGGAAGCTCTTGGAGTGCACCTTGGTGTGCGGCAGGCCGAGCTGCTCCATCTTGTCCCACACGCGGCGGATGATGATGCGGTCGAGCAGCAGGTTGGTCGCAGTGTTGTCGCTGATCGTGATCATCAGCCACGCGGCGTCGTGGACCGTATAGATGGACCGGTCGTGCATGAACTGCAGCAGCCCGGAGCCCGGCACCTTGTCGATCTTGAGCAGCGTGATGGGATCGTCGAGCGAGAGCTGCCCTTTCTCAACGAGGTCGTACACGGTGACGAGGATCGGCACCTTGATCAGGCTCGCCGTGGGGAAGGTCTCGTCGCCGCGCAGCTCCATCCGCTCGCCGGTGTCGAGGTTGTGCACCGTGTAACCGACGACGCCGTGATGGGCTGCCGCGAGCGAGTCCAGCGTGTGATGAAGGCGCGCCGTATCGGCACGCGTGAACGCCGTGGGTGCGACGGTCGCTGGCCGCGGCCCCTGACCCGTGGCGCAGGCGGGAACGCCGAGCAGCGCGACGAGCAGGGCGAGGCGGCCAGCGCGCATTACCGTGCCTCGTGCGGCTCTGCGTCCGGCAGCTCGTCGGCGCGCAGCGTCTCGAGGAGCTCGCGCTCGGACGACGTCGGGTCGAACACCGCCACGACCTTGATGGTCTCGCCGCTGTAGCAGTCGAAGGTCTTCACCTTTCCCTTCGGGACCCGGATCTCGTGTCCGTCCTCGAAGCGGAGGACGACGAGCGGATTGTCATTGTTGACGTACGCCTTGCGGAGCTTCGCTGGAGCTGGGGGCATGATCTGCGGACGGGCACGGGTGGAAGAGCGCAGCGCGGGATCACGTCACCACGCTTCGCGTGTGAACGTAGCGGGTCCACTCGGACTTGGCGAGGATGTCGTCGATCGCCGCCACCACCGCATCCACTTCGTCATCGCTCGTGTAGAAGTGCGGTGCGACGCGGATTCCGGCCCCTGGCCGGAAGTCCACGATCACGCCTCGCGCGAGCAGCACCTGCGCCACCTCGCGCGCGTGCGGCACGTCGAACGCCACCGTGCCGCCGCGGCGCATCGGCTCGCGAGGCACCGTCGTGGTGAAGCCACGCGCGTCGGCAAGCGCGATCAACCGTGACGTCTGCCGCAGGCTCTTCGCGCGCACCGCGTCCATCCCCGCCTCGCGGAGCAGCCGCGGTCCCTCCGTGGCGGCGAACAGCGCGGGGATCACCGGCGTGCCCCCCAGCCACCGCCACGCGCCGTCCGCATAGTGCATCTCCGGCTCGAAGGCGAAAGGATGCTGGTGCGCCTGCCATCCCGTGACGGCGGGTGACACCTTCTCGCCCACCTCCGGACGCACCCAGAGGAAGCAGCCGCCCGGGCCGCCGCACAGCCACTTCAGCACGCCGCCGGTGAGGAAGTCCACGTCGAGCGCGTGCACGTCCACCGGCAGCACGCCCACTGAATGGTAGGCATCCAGCGCCACGAGCGCGCCCACGGCATGCGCATGCGCCGCGACTCGCGCCGCGTCCAGGACGTACGCCGAACGAAAGAGCACGTGCGAGATGGACACGAGCCGCGTGCGCTCGTCGATCGCCGCGATCAGCCGATCCTCGTCGATGCCGATGCCATCGTCGCTCGGCACCACGACCACGCGCGCTCCGAGCCGGGTCGCGAGCTCGTCGTACACGTAGCGCACGCTCGGGAAGTCGAGCTCGGTCATGACGATCGTGTCGCGGCCCCGATCGTACTCCAGCGCGGACATGATCTGCGCCTGCGCGTAGGAGACGTTGGGCACCATCGCCACCTCTCCGGCGCGAGCGCCGATGAGTGGTGCGATGCCGTCACCCACGGAGACGGGCATCGACCACCACCCGTCAGCCCACGCGCGCACGCCGCGCGTCGCCCACTGCTCGGCGTACTCGGCGAGTCGCGCCGGCACGCCGCGCGGCATTGCGCCCAGCGAGTTGCTCACCAGGTAGCTGGTGGTTCCGAGGATCGGGAACTCGTCGCGAAAACGAAGGAGCGGGTCAGTCACGGTCATCTTCCGCCGGGAAAAGGCTTAAAAGCGTCCTGAACGGATACTTCCGGTCCGGCAACTTCATGAAATATCCGGGAGTATCCGCTCCTGTCGCTTTCTTGCCGCCACTACGTAGAGCACGCTGGCCGCCGCGAGCACGATGACGAGCACGCCCCACTCGCGCAGCGTCACGGCCGAAAGGAGGAACAGCAGCGCCACGATCGCGAGCATGGGCACCATGGCACCGCCGGTGAGTGCGAACGAGCCGGGCGTCGCCGGTGCCGGATGACGCGTGATCTTCCACGCCGCCGCGGCGCACCCGATGTAGATGAGCGCCGCGGACACGTTGGCGATGATGGCGAGC
>DASTGQ010000150.1:0-5646 GCA_035718985.1 Gemmatimonadaceae bacterium | reverse complement strand
ATCGGCTCCGTGATCCGTTCCACCACCGTGGTACCGGTGGCCGCGGAGGCGCTCACGGCGCGAGGCATGGCGGACTCGGACAGGCGCGCATGACGCCCAGTCTACCGGATCACGCGAACCGGCGCGACCCGCAGGACCGGTTTGCGTGGACCATCTCGCGCGGCCGTGCTAGCTTGAGATGGATCGTGGCTGCTCGGCAACGGTGGAGCTGCCCCCATCCGGACCCGGTAGCTCAATCGGTAGAGCAAGCGGCTTTTAACCGCTAGGTCGTGGGTTCGATTCCCACCCGGGTCACCTCCGCTTCCGCGTTCGACGGACGGCTCCAGATGCACGACGGCCCCGCAGGCGATGCCTGCGGGGCCGTCGTGTTGGTGCACTGCCGCGCTACGGGTTCAGGGACCCGAGGATTCCGGGATGCTCGTCTCCCCGAGCTGCATGGGGAGACGTGCGGTGCCCTCGCCGCCTTACGCCGTGGTGGTGGAGCAGCTTTCGGCCTTGAAGTTCGGATTGTTCTGTTCGTTGAACGGCACCGGGTACGCCACGTCGTTGCCGAAGGTCAGTCCGCCGCGGAAGAAGGGGCCGCTGGGGAAGACTGCGTTCGTCGGCAAGCTGTATGGCGCCCGGGCAAGGCGGCGAAGATCGCCCTGGCGGTGGCCGGTGTTGTACAGCCAGAACGCGCGCTCACGGAACAGGAGATCCCGGCGGGCCGCGAACTGCGTCGCTGCGCTGGTGTTCGGATCGGCGGGGTCTGAAAGATCAGGAAGCGTACGAATGGCGCCGTTGTCGAAGAAGACCTGCACCTGGCCCGGATAGAGCTTGGTCAGGAGGTTGGTCGATTGACGACGCAGGTTGTTGAGGATGGTCATCATCCCCGCGGCATCACCCGCCTGGAGCGCAGCTTCCGCCTGAATCAGGCGAGCCTCGACCCCCGACGCCATCGGCACGTCGGCGTTGAAGTCCGGGTAGTTCTCGTTGAGCCAGCAGCGGATCGAGGAGGTAAAGCAGTTCGGCAGCGCCTTGTACGGCACGCGAGGATCGTTCGCCGTCCGGAAATTCAGGCCCTCGGCACTCGGAGCGGTCATGAGGGTGTTGTTGTCCGGGCGCAACGCCGCAGTACCGTTCAGGCCGCCCTCCAGGTTGGCCACGCCGTATCGGCCATTCTGCATCAGCGACGCCATCGGGTTGTTCTCTCCACCCGAGTTGGTCGAATGCTCCAGGAGGAACGCGTAGGTGTCAGCAACCGAACTGACCGCGGCGGCGGCTTCAGCGAAGCGCGCCTCGTTCAGGAGCGCCCGCGCCATCCCGATCTTCGCGAGCGAATTGTTCGGGTCGAGCGCGAGCGCTTCCGTGAACCGGACGATCGCCGTGTCATTCATCTGCATGGTCGTCAGCGGCGTGCCGGGCACGATCTTGCTCGGGTCAACCGAACCGGTATCGGGCACGACGCTGAACGGCACGGCCCCACACCACCCCTCGCTCAGCGTGACGTAGGTGTAGCCTTCGATGGCGCGCAGCTTGGCCTGCGTCTTCTTGTCCGCGGCGGCGGTACTGGCGGTGGAATACTTGGCCACGGCCGCAAAGGCGCGTCGAGCATTGAATCGCGCCGACTGCAGGCGTGAGAAGGCCGCATCCGAGATATTGCCCAAGGCAGTCGGCTGGAGGTTCCGGCTGTCGGCTGCCTGGCGCGTGGTGAACGTATCGCCGTAATAGGTCTCGTCGGTGATCACGGCCGACGACGACAGGAAGGCGTCGTCACCGAAGCCGCTGTACCCGCCGACGAGCTGGGCGTAGGCGCCCTGCACGAGTCCTGGGACGGCGCCAGCGCTGGCTACGTCCCCTGGCGTCAGCAACGTGGGATCCGTCACGCTCACGAGCTTGTTCGTGTCGCAGCCCGCGACGAGCGAACCGCCGGCGATGACGAGGGCGCAGACGACCCATGCGCCCCTCTTCTTGGCAAAATGATGCATTGGTAATATCGGCGATTAGGGTTTGATGTCGACGCGGAACGTGATCGTGCGGACTGGCGGCTGGGTGTTGAACTCACCCTGCGTGAAGTTGCTCCCGCCACCAGTCTCATTGATCTCCGGGTCGAGACCCGTGTACTTGGTCCAGGTGTGCAGATTGCGGCCGGACACCGAGAAGCTCAGTCCGTTGAGCGCGCGATAGCGATTGCCGATCGACTGCGGCACGTCGTACCGAACCGTGAGCTCTCGCCACTTCACGAACGAGGCATCCTCGATGTAGCCGTAGGGCGTCGCGCTCATGTACTGCGCGCCGATGAAGGCCGCCTGCGAGGCGAGCGACGCATTCGGGTTGGCGAGCGCGGAGCATTCGCCGTAGAACGGGTTCGCGTTCTGCGTGCGGCAGCGGAAGTACTCGGTGTAGTTCAGCTGACGGTTTCCACCGCGGCGCTCGAAGAGCGTGGAGATGGTGAACTGCTTGAACAACGTCAGGTCGCCCCCGATGCCCTGCGTGTTCGTCGGCAGGGAGGGCCCCACGTACGCGAGCCCGAGCGACGGAATGATCTTCGAGGAATCGACCGTGACTTCGGCGCGTGTCAGCTTTCCATTGCCATCCGCATCGTTGTACTTGATCGGAAGCGCGAAGAAGGCGCCCGTCGGGTACCCCTCGCGATGCGCCTGGGCACCGCGATTGAAGACGATCGGCGCGACGCCCGCGCCCAGCGCATCGATGTTGTTGTGCAGCGTGGTGGCCGTGAGGCGTCCCTCGAACCGGACGTTGGACCGGTCGAGAATGGTCGCGTTCAGCCCGAACTCCTGGCCGCGGTTCGAGACGGAGCCGAGGTTGCGGTAGACCGAACCGGTGAGACCCGCCGACGGCGGCAGCGGCACCGAGATCAGGGCGTCCTTCGACCGGCGACGGAAGGCCGTATACTGACCCGTGATGCGATCGCCGAGGAAGCCGATGTCGAAGCCCGCCTCCGTTTCCGTGGTGCGCTCGAGCTTGAGCTCCGAGTTACCGGTGTTCGACAGGATCAGCGCAGGCGTTTCCGTGTTGTTGCTCTGCACCGCGGAAGCACCGTAGAAGGTCTGCGCCGCGCCGTAAGTCGGCCGCAGGCCCGCCTGACCGATGCCGGCACGCAGCCTCAGCTCACTGACGTCGGCTACCTGCGGGAACCACGACTCCTTCGAGATCATGTACGAGACGTTGGCCTGCGGGAAGTACGCCAGTCCCGAGACCAGCCCGCTGTTGTTGTCCGCGCGAACGCTGCCCGAGAGAAACAGCTTGTCGGCGTAGGCGAGCTCCTCGCGCGCAAAGCTGGAGACCGTGCGATCGTCCGTGTAGCTCTCCGCGACGGCGAACTGGCTCGTCGTTGCCGAGCAGGAACGAGTCCCGGACGGAATTCCGACGCCATAGCAGTAGGCGCTCTCGAAGAGCTGGCGCTGGAACGCGCCACCGACGGTCGTGGTGGTCTGCAGGTCCGACGTCAGCGCGTACGTCCCGGTGGCCGAGGCGTTCGAGGTCCAGTTATGGCTGTTCGAGCGCTGTCCCTGGTGGAAGCCCAGGATGTAGGACTGGGACAGCGGCAGCTCGTTCGGGTTGATGGACTGCTGATCGTAGCGGGAGAAGTAATCCAGTCCGGCGTTGCCGTTCAGCCGCAGCCACGAGAGCGGCGTGTAGTTCAGGTTGGCGCCGATGACGAAGCGGTCAACCGACTGGTCCGCCTGCACCTTCCGCTGGTCGAACGTGTTGTAGCCGAAGTAGGAGCCATATCGGTTGCCTGCCGACCCGACGGTGTCCGACTCCATGCCGGGAATGTACTGCGCCGGCCCGAGCAACCCGTTGATGAGCGGGCTGAAGATGCTGTTGTCGCTCGAGATGCGGTTGGTGGAGTTGGTGACGTACGAAGTGCTGATGGACGCGTTGGCCTGGGAGCCGAGCCGCGTGTTGAAGTTTCCACGCGCGCTCGTCTGGTCGAAGTTGTTCGGCCGGAGCACGCCGTCTTCACGCTGCTTGTCCGCGGCGACGTAGAACGTCTGGCCGCTGTTACCGCCGGACACGTTCGCGCCGAACTTCGCGCGGGTACCGGTCTGGAACGGCGTGGTGCGGGGATCACGGAACTGATCGAATGAAAGGAGGACGTCCTGGTTGCAGGAGGTCTGTCCATTAACGGTCTGGCCCGTGGGAATTGCCGCCCGGTAGTTCGGGCAGATGTCGTACGGCGCGCCGGCGCCGATGGCCGCCGGCACGTTGAGATAGCCACCCTGCGGCTCGTAGTACGGCTTTGAGGCGTCGATGGTCGTCAGCGCCGCGTAGTTCAGCGGGTAGTTGTTGACGTCCTTCGACGTACCCGCCTCGGCATACCCGCCGAATCTGGTCTGTCCTGACCGCCCCTTCTTGGTGGTGACGAGAATGACACCGTTCGCCGCGTTGCTGCCGTACAGCGCCGCCGCGGCGGGGCCCTTGAGGACTTCGATGTTCTCGATGTCCTCGGGGTTGATGTCGTTCAGACGCGAGTAATCCTGACCGCCGAGCGTGAAGCCGCCCTTGTTGTTCGAGAACTGGACGCCATCGACGTAGAGGAGGGGCTCATTGGACAGCGACAGGCTGTTGGCTCCGCGGATGCGGATGCGCTGTGAGCTGCCAGCGGCGCCCGATGCGCTCTGAAGGTTCACGCCAGCTACGCGTCCCTGGAGCACGTCGGACATCTTGGTGATGGCGCCCTGATTCAGCATCGTCGTGTCGATGTACCCCGTGTTCGTGCCGCCCTCGGCGCGACGCTGCGCCTGACCGGTCACGGCATTGACCACGACTTCCTGGAGCTGCGTGACGGCCTGGGTCAGGGTGAAATCCGCGGTGACCGACTGCCCCGACTGGACGGTGACGGTCTGGACCCGGGACGTGTAGCCCACGCGGCGCGCGCGGATGTCGTGCGCGCCGACCGGGACGCCACCGATCGAGTACCGCCCTTGTGCGTCCGTCTGCGTTCCGCGCTGGCTACCGACAACGAGCACCTGCACGCCTTCGACGGGCGCCTGTGTACCCTGATCGGTCACACGACCCACTACTGTGCCCACGCCCTGTGCTCCGGCGGGGGCGGCGAACGCCAGTGCGAACGCACCGACGAGGAACCGACGCAATCCACTACTCATTTTCTCTCCTCCGACATCGGAGACTTGAGGGACGAACGACCGTGACGCAGCGCCTTCAGGACGCTGCTGACGGCCCCACCTCGCGACATGCTGCGCGTGTGGACCATCTACGCGTCAAGCTGGAACCCGAACTGACCCCGGGCCTCGCTGGGCGGTCACACAGAAATTCGAGATGAATCCTGGCTGAAAATGGGAGACGAGCGAGCTCGTGGTGCGTCACGCCACGCAGGGCGGACGCGAGCGAAATCACGGGTTCGCTGACTTGGCGAGCCACTCGCCCCCATCCACCACCATGATGGCGCCGGTGATCCACGACGCCGCCGGCGAGCAGAGGAACGCCGTCATCGCCCCGATGTCCATCGGCGAGCCCCACCGGCCAAGGGGGATGGCCTTCTTCGCGTAGCTCTCCAGAGCCCGCTCCACGGCGAACACGTCGGGCACGCCCTCGGCAGTGGGAGGCGGCGTGAATGCCTTGCGGACGCCCTCGGTAGGGATCGGGCCCGGAGCGATGGCGTTGATGCGCACCTTGTCC
>DASTGQ010000149.1:0-2678 GCA_035718985.1 Gemmatimonadaceae bacterium | reverse complement strand
GAGGTACCACGTTTACCCGCGTACTCGTAGTTGCGCTTACCTGGAGGAGTACTACGTTTACCCGCGTACTCGTAGTTGCCGTTGAAGACGGAGCGTCAGCGTGCTCCCGACCCCGCCCCCCGATTCAGCGCCTCCCGTACCGTCCGCAGCAGTCCCTCGGGAGTGAATGGCTTCTGGACGAACAACGATCCCGGCTCCAGCATCCCGCGGCGCAGGACCTCGTCGTCCGTGTACCCCGACATGTAGATCACCGCCGCGGTCGGCCGCACCGCGCGGAGTCGCTCGACGAGCCCTCGGCCGCTCAGCTCGGGCATCACCACGTCCGTCAGGATGAGATGGATGTGATCGCCGTACGCCGTCGCCTGGGCAAGGGCGTCGCGACCGTTGCAGCACTCGAGCACGCGGTAGCCCTGCCGCTCGAGAAGGCGGCGCGCCAGCTGCCGGACGGACGCTTCGTCCTCCACCAGCAGCACCGTCTCCGTGCCGCCCGCCACGAATTCCCCCGTGCGCTTGAGTGATACGGTCGCTGCCTCCTCGAGGCGGGGGAAGTACAGCTTGAACACCGTCCCCTCGCCCGGCTCCGAGTACACCCACACATGCCCGCCCGACTGCTTCATGATGCCGTACACCGTCGACAGGCCGAGCCCCGTGCCCTTCCCCGACTCCTTCGTCGTGTAGAACGGCTCGAAGATCCGCGCCTTCACCTCCGGCGACATCCCGGTGCCCGTGTCGCTCACGGCGAGCATCACGTAGTGGCCCGGGAGCACGGCGCATTGTTCGTGGCGCGCGTAGCCCTGCGCGTAGCGCTCGTCGAGCGTCACCTCGGCCGTCTCGATCACGAGGCGGCCACCGTCGGGCATGGCGTCCCGCGCGTTGACGGCCAGGTTGATCAGCACCTGCTCGAGCTGCCCCACGTCGGCCATCACGCTGCCGGCTCGCTCGGCGAGCCGCGCCTCCACGGTGACGTCCTCGCCGATCAGCCGGACGAGCATCGGGCGCAGGTTCTCCACCACCGTGTTGACGTCGAGCACCTGCGGTTCCAGCATCTGCTTCCGGCTGAACGCGAGCAGCTGCCGCGTGAGTCCCACCGCACGCTCGGCGGCCTCGGCGACGTGGCGCGCATCCTCGCGTCGGGGGTCGGCCCGGTCGAGATCCTCGAGCAGGAAGCCGGTGCTCGCCTTGATCACGGTGAGCAGGTTGTTGAAGTCGTGCGCGATGCCGCCGGCGAGGCGGCCCACGGCTTCCATCTTCTGCGCCTGGCGGAACTGCTCCTCGAGCTGCCGGTGCTCGGACAGGTCGATCATCGACCCCACCATGCGCAGCGCGCGGCCTGCAGCGTCGCGGAGCACGTAGCCGCGAGCGAGCACCTCGGCGTAGGTCCCGTCGCCGCGACGGAATCGGTACTCCTCCGACCACGCCTCGGCAGCGCCGCCCAGCACCGCGGCGATGCTGGCCGTCATGCGCGACGCATCGACCGGGTTCACTCGCTGGAGCCACCAGTCGTAGCTCGTCTCCACCGCATCCGCGCCGTAGTGGAAGGCCGACTGCAGCGCTTCGCCCCACATGACCCGGCCTGTCGCCACGTCCCAGTCGAACAGGACGTCCTTCGTCGCGCGTGACGCGAGCCGGAAGCGCAGCTCGCTCTCCTCGAGTCGCTGCGCCGCGCGGCGACGCTCCGTCACGTCGACGACGAGGCCGTCCGAGAGCACGCTGCCGTCCGCGGTCCGCTGGTCGAGGGCGACGACCTCGATGAACCGCTCCTCACCCGAGCCGAGGATGACGCGCCCTTCCCAGCGGAACTCACCCCCCTCGAGGGCGACGGCGCGCGCCTTGCGCCGCAGCTCGTCGCGCTCGTCGGGATGGACGATGCTCAGGAGCACGTCCGAATCGTGCACCACCGCTTCCGGGTCGATGCCGAAGAGCTTCCGCACCCCCTCGCTGACGAAGGTGTAGCCTTTTGTGCCGTCCGGCCGGTACACGAACTGGTAGACCATTCCCGGCGCGTTTGCCACGACGTGGCGGTAGCGCGCCTCGCTCTCCTGGAGCGCCTGCTGCGCGGCGCGGCGCAGGGAGACGTCGGTCGCCATTCCCAGCGCGCCGGCGAACTCGCCGTCCGGCGCGAAGAGCGGGCTCGTCGAGATGAGCACGTGGAGCTCGGACCCGTCGCGGCGACGCAGGGTGAACTCGTGCACCTCGGAGATCCCGCGCTGGCGTCGCGCGAACAGTGTGCGCGCCTCGAACGCCTGCGACGGGGGCATGAAGTCGAACAGCGACTGGCCGAGCACCTCGTCGGCGGAGCGGGCGAGCATCTCGCACATCCGCGCGTTGACGTAGGTCGTGACGCCCACTGCGTTCACCACCCAGACCCCCTCGTACGCCGTTTCGAGAAGGGTGCGGGCACGCGCCTCGCTTTCCCGGAGCGCCTCCTCCGCCTCTCGCTGCGCCGTGACGTCCAGCATGATGCCCTGCCACACGCAGCGCATCCCGTCGCGGTCGGGGAGGAATTCGCCCCGGTCGTGGAACCAGCGGACGGTGCCGTCCTTTGCGAGCAGGCGGTACTGCGAATCCATCGGCGTGGCACTCTCCTGGGCCTCGCGCGCCTCGCGGCGCACGCGCGCGCAGTCGTCCGGATGCAGCCGGCTCTGCCACATGTCGGGGCGCGCCAGCCACTCCTCATG
>DASTGQ010000148.1:0-3014 GCA_035718985.1 Gemmatimonadaceae bacterium | reverse complement strand
CGGCGTGCGTGGCGAGCAGTGGCGCATCGGGCGTCGCGAGGACGAGCCCGGACGCGGCGAGCGGCATCAGCGCGAAGACGATGGACGCCGTACGCGCCGCGCGGTCGCCGGCGATGCGCCGCGCGATCGCCACCGCAGCGAGCGACGCCACCGCACCAGCCACCACGGGGAAGAAGCGCACGCCGAGCCGCGTGTCGCCGCCCACGAGGGTGCCGGCGCGAATGAGCAGCGCGATCATCGGAGGGTGGTCGAAATAGCCGCCGGCGAGGTGGCGCGACCAGTCCCAGTAGTACGTCTCGTCGGGGAAGAGCGGGATCCACCAGGCGAAGAACAACCGGACCAGCGCCGCCACGACCACCACGACGATGGCCGTGCGCCAGGCGCGCGGATCGGTGATGTGGATGTCCCCGCTGCGCGACTCTGCGCCCATCATCCCGTGATCAGCGCCCGTCGCCCACGCTCGGCCGGCGCCAGGCGAGGAGCCGCGCCACGAGCGTGAGCGCCACGGCCCACGCGATCCACACTGCGCGCTCGTCGGGCGACAACGTGCGCAGCATTCCCCACACGACGAGGGGCGCGGTGAGCACCAGCTTCACCCCCGACTCCGTGTCGGCCACGTAGCGCTCCACGACGCGGGTGGAGTTCACGCCACCGCGGCGTACGATGTTCACGATCGCGTCGCTGAGCTGGTCGGGCGTCGCGTTCCGCCAGCCGGGCACGTAGAGCAGTGTCCAGCCGGTGGCAGTGTGTCCCCAGCCATGATGATTGCTGCCGGCGACGAGCGCGAGGTTCAGGCTGTCGGCGTAGTGGATGATGCGCGCACGCTCGCGCCGCGTCTGGCCGAGTCCCTTGGGCGCGCCGTCCACGAGCTCGATGGCGCGTACCCCGGCGGTGCCGGGCCCCTTCGCGGGGATCATCCTGGTGATGTCACCAGGAAAGGTCTCGATGAGCACCGGCTCGTTGCCGGGAATGGCGCTCGCCAGCACGAGCGAGGGCTCGTCGATGTCGCGCAGCGTCTCGGTGAGGATGCCGCGATACTTCCGGTCGGCATCGAGCACGAGGACGTGCTCACCCTTCCACACGACTTCGATTCCTGGCAGGAGTGCAGTGCCCTCCCCCGCGAACTGCGGGTTGTTGGCCCATGCATCGCGCGCGCCCTCGAAGGTGCGATGGTCGGTGACGTAGGCCGCAGTGTACCCGGCATCGCGATGCCAGTTGCGCACCGTCTCGGGCGTCCAGTCGGGGCGTCCGTCGTGCGAGTACTTCGTATGGGAATGGAAATCCACCGAGATGACGTCGGCCGCGGTGTCGAGCGCCGCCATGGGGCGCGGCAGGAACACACCGAAGGCGTACACCGCGAGCACGGCGAGGATGGCGAGCCCGATCCGCGAGGTGATGCGTACGGCGCGCCGGCCGGGCGCCACGGTGACGGGGGTCACTCGGCCGCGCCACGCGAACCAGGCAGCGTACAGGACGAGCAGCGTGAGCAGCAGCGCGATGTGCTGTCGCAGGCTGAGCAGCGTCAGCAGGTCCAGCACGTCGGACACCGGCGCCATGAGCACGTAGCCGAGCGGCCGGCGGAGCGTGGCTTCGGGAATGGGACCGAGCGTGACGGCATCGCGCACCGGCGCAACGGCGAATGGCGCGCTCACCAGCACGAGCACGGCGACGATGATCAGACCCCACCACGGACGCAGCCGTGCCAGCGGCGTGGCGAAGCGATGGGCGGGAGAGGTCCGGGCCGGACGGGGAGGGGCGGCGTCGCGAGGCACGTGAGCTACTCTTAGAGTGGAATGAAGTTCGCGCGGGCTGCTGCCGCGCTCAACTTAGCCGCCCGGCGCGGGTGGCGCACTTCAGCGGACCCACTCCACCACTGCGGCCGTGGCCAATCATCTCGCCGGCGAAACCAGCCCCTACCTGCTCCAGCACGCCGAGAACCCGGTGGACTGGTGGCCGTGGAGCGAGGAGGCGCTCTCGCTCGCGCGCCGCGAGCGGAAACCAATCCTGATCAGCATCGGTTACGCGGCCTGTCACTGGTGCCACGTGATGGAGCGCGAGTCTTTCGAGGACGACGAGACGGCCGCGCTGATGAACGAGCACTTCGTCTGCATCAAGGTCGACCGGGAGGAGCGGCCGGACCTGGACGCCATCTACATGCAGGCCACCCAGGCGATGACGGGTCATGGCGGCTGGCCGATGACCGTCTTCCTCACGCCGGAAGGCGAGCCGTTCTACGCGGGCACCTACTTCCCGCCGGAAGACCGGCACGGCATGCCGAGCTTCCAGCGCGTGCTGCGCGGGGTCGCTGATGCGTGGGCGAACCGCCAGGACAGCGTGACCCACACCACGTCGTCCATGCGCGAGCTGTATGCGGCGAGCACCGAGCGCACGCGCACCACGGGCACGCTGGACGAAAGCCTGCTCTCGCGCGCGATGTCGGCGCTGGTGCAGCGCTACGACGCGCGCGACGGCGGGTTCGATGGCGCGCCGAAGTTTCCGCCGACGATGGTGCTGGACTTCCTGCTGCGGCAGTGGGCGCGGACCGGGGAGGGCCAGGCGCTGGAGATGGTGACGCACACCTTCCGCCGCATGGCGCGCGGCGGGCTCTGCGACCAGGTGGGGGGCGGCTTCTCGCGATACAGCGTGGACGGCCAGTGGCTGATCCCGCACTTCGAGAAGATGCTGTACGACAATGCGCTGCTGATCCGCCTCGGCGCGCACCTGTGGCAGGCGACGCGCGACGTGGAGTTCCGCCGCGTGACGGAGGACGCCATCGGGTGGGTGGCGCGCGAGATGACGTCACCGGAAGGGGGCTTCTACTCGTCGCTCGACGCCGACAGCGAGGGGCACGAGGGGCGCTACTACGTCTGGGATTCGAGCGAGCTCTCGTCCCTGCTCGGCGAGGAGGCGTCGCTGGTGAAGTCGTACTGGGGAGTGACGCCGGAAGGGAACTTCGAGGGGCGCAACGTGCTCTACGTGCCGCACGATCCCGCGGCCGTCGCGCAGGCGCAGGG
>DASTGQ010000147.1:0-4394 GCA_035718985.1 Gemmatimonadaceae bacterium | reverse complement strand
CGCACGCCGGATTGCTGCATGCCCACGCCTTGTAGGTGATGGGCGCTCCGTCCCGACCGTAGTCGCTCAGTGGCAGCAGCACGCCGTCGTTGCACTTGCGACAGGGTGGGAGCTCGGGGAGCGCGGCCATGCGCGTCAGCGTCTCAGACGAACTGGGCGCACCACGGGTACTCGCGCTCGAACGCCGTCTCGAAGTCGAAGACGTCGACGAACTCGTCGCGCGTGTCGCTGGCCTGGCTCATCAGCAGGTCCAGCTCCACCAGCGTGAAGACGATGTCGCCGAGGTCCGACGTGCTGCGCACGCCCCAATGCTCGAGGACCATGCGGGACATGACGCCGAACCGCTCCAGCGCGAGGTCGCGACAGGCGAGGGCGAGCTCGCGACCCGTGATGTGTCGGCGCTCCGGCAGGCGCTGCTGGCAATACTCGATCGCGCCGAGCACGAAGAGGTAAGCGCGCTCGTCGAACCGCTGCTCGCGGAGGCGGATCCGGTCCATGATGCCGTCGCGGAATGCCAGTTCAGCCACTGCTGCTGATGCTCCAGGGAAATGCCTTGAATCGAGTGGCAGTGGGGGCCGGAGCCCGCCACCGCCACCGGCCACCGGACTCCCGGTGGCCTGCCTGCAAGATGCGACGTCGGCGCCCGTCGCACAACAGCCGGATGCTCAGACCAGGCTGGGCTCGGGATACAGGGGGAAACGAGCCGCCAGCTCCTTCACGTCGGCCTTCACCTGCGCCGCAAGCGCCGAGTCGTCCGGCGCGCCGAGCACCCGGTCGATCAGCTCGGCGATCCGCTCCATCTCCGGCTCCTTCATCCCGCGCGTCGTCACGGCAGGGGTGCCGATGCGAATGCCGCTCGTCACGAACGGGGACTGCGTCTCCTTCGGCACCGTGTTCTTGTTCAAGGTGATCCCGGCGGCGTCGAGCGCCTTCTCCGCGACCTTGCCCGTGAGGCCCTTGTTGCGGAGGTCCACGAGCATGAGGTGGTTGTCCGTCCCGCCCGACACGAGCTGGTAGCCGCGCTTGACGAGCGCCGCCGCCAGCGCCTGCGCGTTGGCGACGATCTGCTTCGAGTACACCGTGAACGACGGCTCGAGCGCCTCCTTGAACGCCACCGCCTTGGCGGCAATCACGTGCTCGAGCGGGCCGCCCTGGGTACCGGGGAACATCGCCTTGTTGATCGCCGGCGCGTGCTCCGCCTTGCAGAGGATCATCCCCCCGCGCGGGCCACGCAGCGTCTTGTGCGTCGTCGTGGTCACGACGTCCGCGTGCGGCACGGGCGACGGATACACCCCCGTCGCGGCCAGCCCGGCGAAGTGCGCCATGTCCACCATGAAGATCGCGCCGACCTCCTTCGCGATGTCGGCGAACGCGGCAAAGTCGATCACGCGTGGATAGGCGCTGTAGCCGGCGATGATCATCTTGGGCCGGTGCTCGCGCGCCTGGCGGCGCACCGCGCCCATGTCGATGTACCCCGAGTCATCCAGGCCATACGACACCGCCTTGTACAGCAGGCCGGAGAAGTTCACCGGCGAGCCGTGCGTGAGGTGCCCGCCCTGCGACAGGTCCATGCCGAGGAAGGTGTCGCCCGGCTTGAGGAAGGCGAGGAACACCGCGGCGTTGGCCTGCGCGCCGGAGTGGGCCTGCACGTTCGCATGCTCGGCGCCGAACAGCTCCTTGGCGCGGTCGATGGCGAGCTGCTCGATCCGGTCCACCACCTCGCAGCCGCCGTAGTACCGCTTGCCGGGGAGGCCTTCGGCGTACTTGTTGGTGAGCGGAGACCCCATGGCCTCCATCACCGCCGGCGACACGAAGTTCTCGCTCGCGATGAGCTCGAGCCCCTCGTTCTGCCGCGCGATCTCCTCGCCGATCAGGTTGGCCACCTCGGGATCGCGCTCGCGCAGCGCGTCACCCGGAGGACAACGCTCCCACTCTGTCCAGGACGACATCAGCGATTCTCCTCCGTTGAGTTCCCGTCGCGCTCGATCTTCGCCACGCGTCGCGCGTGCCGGCCGCCGGCGAACGGCGTCTCGAGCCACGCCTTCAGGATGGCCTTCCCTTCCTCTTCGCCGACGAAGCGCGCCGGCAGCACGAGCACGTTCGCATCGTTGTGCTCGCGCGCCAGCGCCGCGACCTCCGGCGTCCACGCCACCGCAGCGCGGACGTGCGGGTACCGGTTCGCCGTGTACGACATGCCGAGCCCGGTGCCGCACAGCAGCACCCCACGCTCCACCTCCCCCTCCGACACCCGCTTCGCCAGCGGATGCGCGAAGTCGGCGTAGTCGGCGCTCTGCGCATCGGCCGGCCCGAGATCCTCGACCTGGTAACCGAGCTCGATCAACTGACGTTCGAGCTTCTCCTTGAGCTCGAAGCCGGCGTGGTCGGAAGCGATCAGGATGGGAGCGGACTGATTACTCATGCTTCGCTCGAGGTGAATCGTGAATCGTGAGACGTGACCCGTGACTGCGTCTGGCGAGGGCGTTGCATGTTGCGTCTCACGTCTCACGCTTCACGTCTCACGGGTAGTTACTTGTTCGGCCACTGCGGCCACGTCCTCACCAGTCCTCCCACCGCCGCGATACGCTGCTCGGCCAGGCGGTCGGCGGCGACGTACGTCGGCACCTTGTCCGTCTTCGCGATGCGGAAGACCTTGAGGATCGTGTCGTAGATCTCGTCTGCCTTGCGGAAGGCGCGGGCCGAGCTCCAGCCGGCGAGCTCCGAGTAGACGTTGATCACGCCACCCGCATTCGCGACGTAGTCGGGGGCGTACAGGATGCCCTTCTCGTCCAGCACTTCGCCGTGACGCTCCTCGAGCAGCACGTTGTTCGCCGCGCCCGAGACGATCTCCACCTTGAGCAGCGGGATCGTCTTGTCGTTGATGATGCCGCCGAGTGCGCAGGGGGCGAAGATGTCGGCCTGCACGCCGTAAATCTCGTCCGGACCCACCGCGCGGGCGCCGAACTCGCTGACCACCTGCTTCACCCGCTCGGCGTCGATGTCCGTCACGATCAGCTTCGCCCCCGCCTCGTGCAGCTCCTTGGAGAGGAAGTAGCCGACGTGTCCGCAGCCCTGCACGGAGACGGCGCGCCCGTTCAGGTCGTCCGAGCCCCAGCGCTCCTTGGCGCTCGCCTGGATGGCGCGGAAGACGCCGTGGGCCGTCACCGGCGACGGATCGCCCGACCGGCCGGCGAGACCGGTGACGTTCTTCGTCTCCATGTGGACGTAGTCCATGTCCGCCGTGCTCGTCCCGACGTCCTCGGCGGTGATGTACCGTCCGCCCAGCGACTCCACGAAGCGCCCGTGGGCGCGGAAGATCATCTCGCGGTCGGACGTCTTGTTGTTGCCGATGATGACCGACTTGCCGCCGCCGAGGTTGAGGCCGGCCACGGCGTTCTTGTACGTCATGCCGCGCGCGAGGCGGAGCGCGTCCACGATCGCCTCCTCGTCGCTGGCGTAGTTCCAGAAGCGCGTGCCGCCGAGCGCCGGCCCGAGCGTCGTGCTGTGAATGGCGATGATGCCACGGTAGCCGGCCGACGTGTCGTTGCAGAGCACGAGCTGCTCGTGTCCCATCGCGGCAATCGTGTCGAAGAGCTTCATGGTGAGTGCACTCGCGCTAGTTGGAGTGATGGTTGTTGTACAGCTCCCGCGCGATGACGATGCGCTGGATCTCCGAGGTGCCCTCGTAGATCTCCGTGATCTTGGCGTCACGAAAGAGCTTCTCGACGGGATAGTCCTTCACGTAGCCGTACCCGCCGAAGATCTGCACCGCCTGGGTGGTCACCCACATGGCGGTCTCGCTCGCGAGCAGCTTGCTCATCGAGCCGTGGAGCGTCGTGCTTTCGCCACGGTCCTTCTGTGCCGCCGTGGCGTGCAGCAGTGCGCGCGCGGCGGCGATCCGCGCACCCATGTCGGCCAGCTTGAACTGGATCGCCTCGAACTCCCGGATCGCCTTGCCGAACTGCTTCCGCTCTGCCGCGTAGTCGAGCGACGCGTCGAGCGCCGCCTGGGCGATGCCGAGCGCCTGGGCGGCGATGCCGAGCCGCCCGTTGTCGAGCGAGCGCATGGCGTACACGAAGCCCTGCCCTTCCTCGCCGAGCATGTTCGCCGCCGGGACGCGCAGGCTGTCGAAGGTGAGCTGCACGGTCGGCGACGCGCGCAGCCCCATCTTCTCTTCCTTCTTGCCCACGTGGAATCCGGGCAGGTCAGGCGTGACGATGAAGGCCGAGATGCCGCGGCTGCCGCGACGCGCGTCGGGCGTGTCCGTGCGCGCCATGACCATGATGACGCCCGCGAATGTCCCCGACGTGACCCAGCTCTTGGTGCCGGAGAGCAACCAGTCGTCGCCATCGCGGACCGCCTGGCAGCGGAGCGACGATGCGTCGGATCCCGCCTCC
>DASTGQ010000146.1:0-3469 GCA_035718985.1 Gemmatimonadaceae bacterium | reverse complement strand
GCGCGGGACGGCGTGGACGGGAGGCGCATCGTGTCAGGTCAGCGGGTGAGCGACCAAGATGTCACCTCGTCTCCCGAGCCGCGAGACGGTTCCTCTTTCGTCTGCCGCCTTTCTGGCCTGACCGGCCATTACGACGAAGGGAATACGGATTCTACGGATACCCGCACGGATTCAATGGATTTGCCTCCGTGACCGATTGCTCTCTGCGCGCCACGAAGCCTCCCGAGGCGGTTCCAATCAATTCGGGAACCTGTGGGCTGAATGGGACGGCCTGGTGCACGGAGCACGATCCCGAGATGGTCGGATCCGTTTCATCCGTGCAGTTGTCCGTAGAATCCGCGTCACCCCTCATCGTTGCGCGGGGTGACGCGTGATCAGGCGATCAGGCGAATACTTCGAGCGCCAGCTCCACCTTGCCGAATGGCGCCGAGACCTGCACGCCCTGCACCTCGCCACGGACGCGCTCGAGGATCTCGCGCGCGATGGCGATTCCCTCCGCCACGGCGTGTTCCTTGGACTTCTCGCCGGCTCGGCGCATCCGCGCGATCACGACGTCGGGCACGCTCACGCCGGGCACCTCGTTGGCGAGGAACTCCGCGTTGCGCACGCTCACCAGTGGCCAGATGCCCGCCACGATCGGGACGCGCTGCCCTGCCGTGCGGCGCAGGAAGTTTTCGAGCTGTGAGGCGTCGAACACGGGCTGGGTGACGGCGAACTCCGCGCCGGCCTCCACCTTCCACGCGAACCGCCTGAGCTCCTGCTCGAGGTCGATCGGCGCGGGGTTGACACCAACGCCGATGACGAAGCGCGTCGGCGCACCGATGGCGTTGTCGCCCGGATCGCGGCCGTGATTGAGGTTGCTCACGAGATTCGTGAGGCCGATGGAGTCGATGTCGAACACCGCAGTGGCGCTCGGGTACGGCCCCATCTTCGGCGGGTCGCCGGTGATGAGCAGCAGGTTCCGGAGCCCGACGGCCGACGCACCGAGCAGGTCGCTCAGCATGCCGAGCAGGTTGCGGTCGCGACAGGCGTAGTGCGTGACCGTCTCGATCCCCACTTGCTGCTCGATGAGCAGCGACGTGAGCAGCGCGCCCATGCGGCTCTGCGCACGCGGACCGTCGGGGACGTTCACCGCGTCCACGCCCGCCTCCTTGAGGCGCGCCACATCGGACAGCATCCGCGACGCATCCACGCCACGTGGAGGCACGATCTCCACGCTCGTCACGAACGTCCCCGCGGCGATCTTGGCGCCCCAGCGTGAGCGCTCGCCGAGCGGCACGGCGTCCACATCGGGCGCGCGCTTGCCTTCGCGGAGCGTGGGCGTCGCACCCACCGCCACGTGACCGCTGGCGGTGGCGCGCGCGATGCGCGGACTCAGGGGCCGGATCCCTTCGCACATCGCGTGGATGTGATCGGGCGTGGTGCCGCAACAGCCGCCGAGCACGCGTGCGCCAGCCTGGAAGAGGTGGCGCGCATAGCTCGCCATGTACTCCGGGCTCGCCATGTACATGCTGCGGCCGCCCACGTCGCGCGGCATGCCGGCATTGGGCTGCGCGGAGATCTTCTTCCGGGTCAGCGGCGCCATCTTCTCCACGGCGTCGAGGATCGCCTGCGGGCCCACCGAGCAGTTGAGGCCGATCACGTCGGCACCGAAGCGGTCGAGGGCACGCGCCACATCCTCCGGCGTCGCGCCGTAGGGGGTCAACCCGTCCACGCCGATCGTCATCTGCGCCACCACCGGCATGCCTGGATCCACCTCGCGCGCAGCGGCGATCGCCTGCCCGATCTCGTGCAGGTCTCCGAACGTCTCGAGGATGAACAGGTCGGCGCCTCCCGCCTTGAGCCCTTCCATCTGCTCGCGGAAGATCTCGCGTGCTTCTTCCACCGATGTCGGGCCGTACGGCTCGAGCCGCACGCCGAGTGGCCCCACGGCGCCCGCCACGAGGATGTCGTGTCCCTCGTCCGCCGCCTCGCGCGCCAGCTCGGCGGCACGCTGGTTCAGCTCACGCGTCTGCGCGGCGAGCCCGAACTGCGCCAGCTTCAGCCGGTTCGCGCCGAAGCTGTTCGTCTCCAGCACTTCGGCGCCCGCCCTGACGTACCCGCGGTGTACTTCGAGCACGAGATCCGGCGCGCGGACGTTCAGCTCGTCGTAGCACTGGTTGATGAACACGCCGCGCGAGTAGAGCATGGTGCCCATCGCGCCATCGAACAGGACGAGCGACTGCGGATCCACGAGGCGCGCGAGCGCGGCGGCGATCGTCGCCGCATCGCGCTTCCCGTGAACGACGGGGCCGTAGCTCACGCCGCGCCCGCGCCTTCCGCCGTGCGCACGGCATAGTACTTCGCCTGCGGATGGTGGATGATGATGGCCGCCGTGCTCTGTTCCGGCATGAGCTGGAACGCGGACGTCATGTCCATGCCCAGCGCCTCGGCTGCGGGAAGCAGCTTGAACACCTGCTGGTGATCCTCGAGGTCGGGGCAGGCACCATAGCCCCACGAGTAGCGCTTGCCGCGATTGCTCGGGATGCCGAGCTCGCGCTTTACGCGGCGGTGCATCCACTCGGCGACGGCTTCGGCTGCTTCCACCGACAGGCCATGCGAGTAGAACGCCTCCGTGTACTCACCGGCCGCCTGCAGCGCCTCGAAGCGGCGCGTGGCTGCGTCGCCCACCGTCACCACCTGCAGCGCGACGACGTCCACCTCGCCACCGGATGACGGACGGAAGTAGTCGGCGAGGCACAACCGCTCGCGGCCCTCCTGGCGTGGGAAGTGGAAGCGCGCAATCTCACTCAGCGAACCGTCCTTCGCGTACGCGGCGGGATCGTAGACCACTACTTCGTTCCCCGAGCTCTGTGCGGGGAAGTAGCCATACACGGCGCGCGGCTTGATCCATCCCTCCTCGCGCACCTCGCGCTTCAGCCGTTCCAGCGTGGGCTGGAACACCTCGCGCACCATCTTGTCGAATTCCGGACCCGAGCCGCGGCCGCCCCACTGCAGGCGGAACAGCTCGTCGAGGTCGAGCACGTCGAACACTTCCTCGAGCGGGATGTCCTCGAGCACGCGCGTGCCCCAGAACGGCGCCGCCGGCAGCGGATGATCCTGGGTGACGTCGCTCTTCTCGCCCGCGTCCGTACCGCGCTTCACGTCCTTGCCGACGTTCGTGTGAAGGAAGACATCCTTGCGCGCGTCCTCCATCAGCTTCGCCGTCAGCTCCTTCCGCTTCTCGGGCGAGTCCTGGAGGGCGTCCATCGTCTCCAGTCCCTCGAACGCGTCCTTGCAGTAGAAGACGCCCGACTCGTACGCGCGCTCTCCGTCGACGAACATCGCCCGGCGACCGAAGCGGCGGTTGATCGCCGCGCCGCCGATGAGCACGGGGATCTGGATGCCGCGCTTGTCGAGCTCCTGCACGCAGAGCGGCATCTGCTTGCTCGTGCTGACGAGCAGCGCCGAAAGGCCGATCGCATCGGCG
>DASTGQ010000145.1:0-3083 GCA_035718985.1 Gemmatimonadaceae bacterium | reverse complement strand
TGCCGCATCACGAGCGAGGATCCGGCGAATGGCTTCCTTCCGTCCACGGGGCGGGTGAGCTACCTGCACCTGCCGAGTGGGCCTGGGGTACGCTGGGACGGGGGCATCGACACGGGAAGCGAGATCACGCTCTTCTACGATCCCATGCTGGCCAAGCTCATCGTGCACGCCCCCAGCCGCGAGCAGGCGATCGCGCGCATGCACCGTGCGCTGATGGAGCTCACCATCGAGGGCGTGGATACGTCTCGCGATTTCCATCTGCGGATGATGGAAAACGAGGACTTCCGCCGCGGCAGCTTCGACATCCAGTGGTTGGAGCAGCACCTCGACCAGCTGCTCGCCAGCCGGCCCGCACGGGATACCGTGACCCGGGCCGCCATCGCCGCGGCGCTCCTCGCCGAGCGGGATCGCGCTGGGCGACGTGCCGGTGCCACGAGGGGCGGGACTGGCGCGACGGCCGCAGATGGCCTGCGCGACAGCACGTGGCTTCGCGTGGCGCGTGAGGAAGCGATTCGATGAGTGAAGCGCTCGCCCGCGTCACGATCGAAAGCATTGCCGCCGGCGGGGACGGCATCGGACGAGCGGACGGCATGGCGGTGTTCGTGCCGCGCACCGCCCCCGGAGACGTCGCTCTCGTGCGCCTGGCCCGGGCGCGTCGATTCGCGCGCGGCACGCTGCAGTGCCTCGAAGTAGCGTCCCCTGACCGGGTCGACCCACCGTGTCCGCATTACACGAGGGATCGTTGCGGGGGGTGCCAGATCCAGCACCTCTCCTATGGCGCGCAGCTGCGCGCGAAAAGCGCCATCGTGGGTGACGCCCTCCGCCGGATAGGCCGACGTTCCGTGGAGAATCCCGACGTGGAGCCGAGCGATGCGCAGTGGCGCTACCGGCGGAAGCTCACCCTGCATCTGCGCCGGGACGGGGCTCGGTGGATCGCGGGCCTGCATCCGTTCGATGATCCGGACGCCGTGTTCGACCTTGCCGATTGCCCCATCACGGATGAGCGCGTGCTCGCGGTGTGGGCGCAGCTGCGACCGGCGTTCGAGCTGCTGCCGCGCGAACGGTCCCTTCGGATGAGCGTGCGCCTCCTCGACGAGGGCGCCTCGGCGGTGGTAGAAGGAGGACGCTCCTGGCGCGCACCCGAGGGACTGTTGGAGGAGGCGCCGGACCTCCGGGAGCTGTGGTGGCGTCCGGAAGGGGGGCGTCGGCGCCTCGTGGCGCATCGTGACGTTGCCGCAGCGGGCGGCGCCTCGTTCGCCCAGGTGAACGAGGGTGTGGCAGCGCGGCTTCGCGAGCATGTGCTCGCGCGTGCGCGCTCTCACCATCCGGAAAGCGTCGTCGACGCGTACGCGGGGCTCGGGGCGACCACGCTGCCGCTCGCGGCTGACGGGCGCCAGGTGACGGCCATCGAGCTCGACGCGGACGCCGTCGCGGCGCTGCGCAGGCGACTGCGTGCCCCGTCCACGGCGATGGCCGGTCGGGTGGAGGATCACCTGGCCGCTGCATTGCCCGCCGACGTGGTCCTCCTCAACCCGCCGCGCGGTGGTGTGGACGCACGCGTCGCAACAGCCCTGCAGGAGGTGGAGCGCGCGCCGCAAGCCGTGTTGTACACGAGCTGCGACCCGGCAACGCTGGGTCGTGACCTCGCGCGGCTCACGCGCTATCGCCTTGCATCCGTGCGCGCGTACGACATGTTCCCGCAGACGGCGCACGTGGAGACCGTCTGCGAGCTGGTTCCGGAGGCGGCGTGAAGTACTACGTGAAGGTCGGGGACATCGACTACGAAGTGGTGCTCGACGGCGACACGGCCACCGTGGACGGCCGGGCGTATCAGGCGCAGCTCACCGCGGTGGAAGGCACGCCAGTGCAACTGCTGCGGCTCGGGGACGAAGTGCACCGGATCCTCACGCGCAACGGCGAGCCGCGGGGCAGGTACACGCTCTGGGTGGATGGCTTCCGGCTGGAGACCGAAGCGCTCGATGAGCGAGCACGCGCCATCCGCGAGTTGACGGGTGCCGCGGCTGCCGCGACGGGACCGGCGCCCATCGTTGCGCCGATGCCGGGAATGATCGTGAGGGTGTCGGCGCGGGTGGGCGAGCAGGTGCAGCCTGGCCAGGGACTGGTGGTCATGGAGGCCATGAAGATGGAGAACGAACTTCGCGCGACGACGACAGGGACCGTTCGTGCCGTGCTCGTCCAGCCGGGAACCGCCGTCGAGAAGGGAGCCGTGCTCCTGGAGCTCGAGTGATGCGCCTCCCGCATGCACTGGTAGTCGCCGGCGCGATCGTGTCCTTTGCCAACGCTCCAGCCTCCGCGCAGGCCGCGAGCGCGCCACCGAGCACGGACGTCTTCCTGGCGCGGATATTCGACGGACACGATTCCCTTCGGATCAGCGCGCCGCAGAACATCACTCGTCGGCCCGGCTACGACAATCAGCCTGCATTTCTCACCGACGCGACGGGCCTGCTGTACACGGCCATCGACTCCACCGGCCAGGCGGATATCTGGCGGTACGACCTCGGGACGCGTCGGCACACGCGCCTCACCCGTACGCCGGAGAGCGAGTATTCGCCGACGATGATGCCAGGAAGCAAGCGCTTCAGCGTTGTCCGTGTCGAACGGGACTCCACGCAGCGACTCTGGAGCTTCCGACTGGACGGCCAGGACCCCGAGCTCGTGCTCCCTTCGCTGGCCCCCGTCGGCTACCACGCATGGCTCGACCAGTTCCGGCTCGTGGTGTACGTACTCGGCACCCCGAGCACGCTGCACGTGGTGCGCCGCGACGGCACCGAGGACGAAGTGCGCGCGTCCCACATTGGACGTGCCATTCAGCGCGTACCCGCGCAGAACTGGTACAGCTACGTCCAGCTCGACAGCACGCACACGCCGTGGATCGTCGCGCAGCCCGTGGAGGGAGGACCGCCGTCCCGATTGGTACGTCTCCCTGAAGACAACGAGTTCTACACCTGGGCGCCCGATGGGACACTCTTCTCGGCGACACGCGGCTCCATCGTGCGCTGGAACGGTGTGAGCGGCGAGGGCAGCGACTGGGTCCCCGTGCCGATGGCCGCGCCGGTCTCCGC
>DASTGQ010000144.1:0-2590 GCA_035718985.1 Gemmatimonadaceae bacterium | reverse complement strand
GCCTTTCATCAGTACAGCGGATCCGGCTTCCGGCTGCTCGCGGCGGGGCTCGTCGGATTCGCGATGGTGCGTCGCCGGCGGATCACTGCACCGTGAACTCGTGCACCATCCCGTGCGCGATGTGTGGCGCGTGGTCCTTCGCGTCGGGGAGGAAGCAGAGCATCGCGTAGTGGCCCGGCGGCAGCGACAGCGACAGGGCATTCACGTCGCCCGGCGCGATGGGGCTCACGCCGCCGATGAAGTCCGCCGGCGGCGGCGAGTCCATCTTCTGCGCCCACGCCGCCAGGTCGGCCATCGTCTTTCCGGCGTGCAGCCGCGCCAGCTCCAGCTCGTGCGGCTGCGTGCCGATGTTGCGCACCAGCACCTCGTGCGTGGCGCGCGTGATCGGCGCCGACATCCGGTATCCGTAGTCGAACAGCGAGATGGTGGCGCCGTGCGACGGGATGGGCTTCGCCACGGGGTACGCGGCGCGCTTCACCACGAGGTCGCTGATCATCCCCTTGGCCACGTGCGGCACGCCGTCGGGGCCGGGGATCATGCAGAGCACGGCATAGTGTCCGGCGACGAGTGGCACTGCGGTGGCGAGCGACGTGTCGCCGGGGCTCACGCCGTTGGGACCGCCGTCCAGCTCGGCCCAGCGCGGGGGCGGCGCATCCCCCTTCATGGCCGCGGCGAGGTCGCGCGCGGTGTGATGGCCGCGCAGGCGGACGAAGAGGACGTGGTGCAGCTCGTGCCCCCGGTTGACGACGCGGAACGCCGTGGCGCCGGCGTCCAGGGTGTCGGGGATGGCGATGTGGTAATCGGTGGTGGTCACGTAGACCACGTGGGGCGCCGCGGGAACGAGCGTCGAGACGAGGAGCGCCGCGGCGCTCGCGGCAAGGGAAACGGGAAACAGCGGTGACATGGCTCCTGGGGCCGGCAGGGCGGCCGGAAAGAGGGGGTATTGCCGAAACAAATGGATAGTGCATATATCGGGGAGGGCGCGCTGTCCCCTTTTCTCGGGACGGCGGCTCCCGGGGGGCGAGGACCATGATGACCGTCATGTCACTGCGTGCCGTGCAGCGCCTCTGCTGCGCGGGGCTCGATTCCGTGTCGTTGCGCCGGGCCGTGGCCGAACGGCTCGCGCCGGAGCTGGGCTCCGACGCCTGGTCGTTCAGCACCTGTGATCCCGACACGGGGCTGATGGCGCACACCGTGTCCGAGGGGCTGACGCCCTGGCTCGCCCGGCAGTACGTGGAGCGTCTGTACCCGTACGAGGTGGCGCGCCTTTCCATCGACATGCCGCGCAACGGCGCCAACCTGTTCTCGGCGCTCGCCCTCGCGCGCGAGAGTCGCGAGGCGCTGCTGGCGAGCGGCCTGTTCGACCAGCTCAACGTGTCGCTCGTCTCGCGCGGGCGGCTGTGGGGTACCTTCTGCCTCATGCGCGGCGACCGCTCGCCCATCGCCGGCGCGCACACCCGCACCGTGTTGCGACGACTGGTGCCGCACCTGGCACGCGGGCTCCGCGAAGCGGTGACGCTCGACCGCGCGCTGGCACCCGACGTCCCCACCGACGCAACACCCGGCGTGCTCGTGCTCGACGCGCACAACTCGCCCACGCTGCTCACCGCCGCGGCGCGCCGCTGGCTGGAGGACCTGGCCGACGTCGGCTGCCGGCTCGACGACGGCGTGCCGCTCGCGATCCTCGCGCTCGTGTCGCTCCTTCGTGCCGACCGCAGCGACGTGACCGGCACGCGGCGCACGCGCGCGCGCGGACAGTCGGGGCGCTGGTACGCCGTGAGCGCGTCGCTCGCCGAACCGGATGCGAGCGGCGAGTGCGCGACGACGGTGATCGTCGAGCCCATCGTCGCGCGTCCCGTGGCGCCCGCACTCGGCTGGCGCTACGACCTGTCGGCGCGCGAGCGCGAGGTGGTGGCCGCCGTGGTGCGCGGCGAGCCCACCAAGTGCATCGCCGCGCAGCTCGGCATCTCGCCGTACACCGTGGCCGAGCACCTGGACCGCGCCTGCGCCAAGGTGGGCGTGCGCGGTCGCAAGGCGCTCGTGGCCAAGCTCTTCCTCGACGGACGCGCGCTGCCCGTCAGTGCGTGACACGAAGGCACGCACCTCGCTCAGTGCGTGACACGGAAGTCACGCACCTCGCTCAGTGCGTGACGAGCGAGTCCAGCGAGATGGTGACCGTGTGGTGCGCGGCGTCGTGCTTCACGCTGTACGCCGTGGGATACGTTCCCGGCGCCTGGAACGACGCCGGCTGCTTGACATGACCGCTGAAGTCGGCGCTCCCCTGCAGGAAGGCCTGCGTCACCATCGGCTCGACGAACACCATCTTTCCCTGCGAGAAGCCGTAGATGAACGTGTGGTCGAACGGCTGCCCGTGATACTCGGCGGCGAGCGTGTCCGCCCAGTGCACGCCCATCATCGGCACCGACTCCACCTGTGACGCGTAGTCCTGCGGCACGTACTTCGCGGGCACCGGCGTGGCGTCCTGTCCTCCGGCGATGGCCGCCTGCGCGGCGGGGCTGATCATGTAGAAGTGGAAGTCGAAGTGCGGCACCGTGTACACCATCGGTGGGGGATGTCCCTGCGGGTTCCA
>DASTGQ010000143.1:0-4098 GCA_035718985.1 Gemmatimonadaceae bacterium | reverse complement strand
GAGGATGAGCGCATCCTTGAGCGCCGCCGTCCACGCCGACCCGCGCACCCCCGACACCACCACGTACACGATGAGCGCCGCGGCGCCGGCCCAGATCGCCGCCGCCGGCGAGACCCGCCCGTACGATGCCTCCGACACGATGATGCCAAGCCCCTTGAACTGGAGCACGAGGTACGGAATGAGCGCCGCAACACCGACGAGCGCCACGACCACACCCAGCGTCCGACTCCCGTACTGCGCGACGTAGAAATCCGCCTGCGAGACGAAGCCGCGCCCGCGCGAGACGCGCCAGATGGCCGGCAGGAGGAAGTACGAGAGGCTGTAGGCCAGCGCCGGGTAACAGAGGATGTACAGCGCCGGAGCGCCCCTGCCGTACGCCCATCCGCTCCCGCCGAGGAAGGTGAAGGTGGTGTACAGCTCGCCCGCCATGAGCAGGAAGACCAGCACGCTGCCGAAGCCGCCGCCGGCCACGCTCCACTGCTCGAGTGTCATCGCATGACCCCGCCGCGCGAGCACGCCAAGCGCGATGGCCGCGAGGAATGCAGCGCCCATGATGAGGAGCGCGGTCGTCACCGCCCTGTCCCTCTCCCGGAGTCGTCCATCGCCTCATCACGTTCGTGCGCGCGATCGAGCCGCAGGATCCACCACATCACGACCGACGTCGCGACGACCCACGCCGCGATCCACGCGAAGAGGAATGGCACGCCGAGCACGAGCGGCTGCACCCGGTTGGCGAGGACGATGCCGCCGAGCATGCCGATCGCCGGAACGAATCCGAGCAGGTGATGGCGTCGCCACCCGCGCCGGCGCGTGCCCGTCATCGCACGTCGGTGCCCAGGTACTCCTCGGCGGCCGCCACGAAGATCCGCGTGCCGTAGTCGAGCGCGCGCTCGTCCAGGTCGAAGCGCTCGTGATGATGCGGATGGACGATGCCCCGCTCCTCGTTTCGCGCACCGATGAAGAAGAAGGCACCGGGCGCCCGCTGCTGGTACGCGGAGAAATCCTCGCCCCCCATCGTCGGCACCGCTTCCGTGAGCGCCGCCGCACCGAGCGCCCGCACCACCGAGCGCCGCAACAGGTCCGTCGCCTGCTCATCGTTGAGCACGGGGTGGTAGCCACGCTCGTAGGTCCATCGATACCGCGCGCCGTGCGCTGACGTCACGCCGGCGATGATGCGCTCCATCAGCTGGGGGATGCGCTCGCGAAGCGCGGGATCGAAGGTTCGCACCGTCCCCTCGAGCTCCACGCTGCCGGGGATGACGTTGGCGGCCGTGCCGCCGGCGATGCGCGTCACGGACACGACGGCGGATGCCAGCGGGTCCACTGCACGCGAGACGACGTGCTGGAGGTTGGTCACGACCTGCGCGGCGATCGCGACGGAATCCACCGTGAGCTGCGGCATTGCCGCGTGCCCACCGGCTCCCTCGATTACGATGCGGAACGTGTCGGGCGACGCCATCAGTGCGCCCGCCTTCACGCCCACCTGGCCGAATGGCAGTGGCAGCCACAGGTGTGCGCCGATCACGAGGTCCACGTCTTTCATCACGCCGGCCGCGACCAGCTCCGCAGCGCCGCCTGGCGGCAGCTCCTCGGCGTGCTGGAAGATGAAGCGCACCTCTCCCCGGAGCTCGCCGCCGCGGCGCGACGCGAGGACGCGCGCGGCACCGAGCAGCATCGCCGTGTGGCCGTCATGTCCGCAGGCGTGCATCACGCCCGGTGAGGTGGACACGAAGCCATGCTCGTTCGCTTCATGGATGGGCAACGCGTCGATGTCGGCGCGCATGGCGAGCACGGGTCCGCCGCTCGTGCCCACCAGGCGCGCGACGACGCTCGTCGCCGTGGGCCGCGAGATCTCGAGCCCACCGAACCCCGCGAGCGTCTCGGCGATGAACGCGGCGGTTCGCGTCTCGTGGAAGGAGAGTTCCGGCTCCTGATGCAGCTTGCGGCGCCAGGCGACGACGGTGTCTCGCACCGTGTCCGGCGTGACGGGTGAAGCGGTAGCGGTCATGCGCGCTCGTCGAAGAATCGGCCCTGCTGTGAGCGCGAAGAAGCTAATGCCCGGACCCTCGCCTGCACCATGCTCGCCGCGCGAGCAGGGTCCCTCAACCGGTCGGCCGGCGCTGCGCGTCGAGGGTCTCTCGCACGACGCGCAGAAGCTCGGCTGGCGCGAACGGCTTCCGGATGTACGGCGCGCCCGCTGGGACGCCCCCACGCACGGGGACGTCCTCGTCCGCGTAGCCGGACATGAACAGGACTGCCGTCTCGCCCCGTTCGCGCCGGAGCTGCTCTGCCACGCTGCGGCCATCGAGGCCGGGCATCACCATGTCGGCCAGCAGAAGCTCGATGGGGCCAGGGTGCCGTGCCGCTGCGGCGAGGGCGTCCACGCCACTGGCAGCGGCGATCACCTTGTAGCCCTGCCGCTCGAGGATGCGCTGCGCGAGGGTGCGGAGCCCCGCCTCGTCTTCCACGAGGAGGACCGTTTCGGAGCCCGACAGGTCGCCCGACCTCGCCATCCCGCTTTCCGGCGCGCGAGCCTCGTCGGCCATCAGCGGCAGATACAGTTCGATCTTCGTGCCCTCGTCGGGCGCCGCTTCCAGCCGTACGAAGCCGCTCCACTGCTTCACCGCGCCGTACACAGTGGCAAGACCGAGCCCGGTGCCGCGACCGGCTTCCTTGGTGGTGTAGAACGGCTCGAACGCGCGAGCGCACACCTCACGCGTCATGCCTGAACCGTTGTCCCACACCGCGAGCCGCGCATATCGGCCTTCCGCTGCCGAGCTGTCGTGCGTGGGCAGCGTGCGCGCCTGCTCGGCGCTCAGCGACGTCACGGCGACCTCCATCCCGAGCCGGCCACCGGCAGGCATCGCGTCTCGAGCGTTGATCGCGAGGTTCATCAGCACCTGCTCCAGCTGTCCCACGTCCGCCGAGACGATGACCGGACGGTCGTGCAGGCGTACGGAGACGACGATGTGCTCGCCGATCACGCGCGCGAGCATCGGTTGCAGGTTGGCCAGGATCTCGTTCAGGTCGAGCTGCTGCATGTGCGGCGGCTGGCGACGACTGAAGCTGAGCAGCTGACGGGTGAGCTCCGCGGCGCGGTCCGCCGCCGTGGTGATGTGCTGCACGTCCAGCCGCCGCGGGTCCGCAGCGGCAGTGTCCTCGAGGAGGATGCCGGCGCTTGCGCGAATGATCGTGATCAGGTTGTTGAAGTCGTGCGCCACGCCGCCGGCGAGGCGGCCCACCGCCTCCATCTTCTGGGTGTGCCGGAGCTGCTCTTCGCTCTCGCGCAGACGCTGCTCGGCGAGGCGGCGCTCGTTGACGTCGATGATGAGGCCGTCGGAGAGCACGGTGCCATCCGCCTTCCCCTGGTCCCGCGCCACGATCTGGACCCACCGCACCTCGCCCGAGCCGAGCACGATACGTCCCTCCCATCGGAAGGAGCCGAGCTCCGCCGCGGCCTGGCGCGCCATGCGGGAAAATTCCGCGCGCTCCTCGGGGTGAAGCAGGTCCAGCAGGACGTGCGGGTCCCGCAGTGCGTCTTCCGGCGCGACGCCGAACATCGTGCGCGCGCCTTCGCTGACGAAGCTGTAGTAGCCTGCACCCGCGGGAGGGAACACGTACTGGTAGACCATGCCGGGTGCGTTCGCCACGATGTGGCGATAGCGCTCCTCGCTCTCCCGGAGCGCCGCCTGCGCCTCGCCGAGCGCGCGTTCGGCGCGCCGGCGCTCCGTGATGTCCTGCACCTGTGCGATGCGCCGCATCGGCGCTCCGCTCGCGTCACGCAGGAGCGCAACCGTGAGCATCCCCCAGACCACCGCGCCATCCCGACGCACGTACCGACGCTCGCAGGAGAAGCGTTTGATCTCTCCATCCAGCAGGCGCCTCGTTTCCCTCGCGTCCGGATTGAGGTCTTCCGGGAAGGTGACGTCGTGATATCGCATCCGGCGCAGCTCATCCGCCGTATAGCCGAGCAGCTCGCAGAGGGCCCCGTTCGCGTGCTCGATCTGTCCGTTCAGGTAGCACACGGCCATCCCGATGCCGGCTTCCTCGAAGATGAGCTTCTGGCGCTCCTCGCTCTCCTTGAGCGCGGTGATGTCC
>DASTGQ010000142.1:0-5425 GCA_035718985.1 Gemmatimonadaceae bacterium | reverse complement strand
AGCCCGGCGACGAATCGCGTCGGTGGAGCGATCACCAGGTGGAGCAGCTCGTCGGACGGCTGCTGCAGCTCGGCGTGCTCATCGCCACTGTCGTGGTGCTGCTCGGCGGTGCGATGCTCCTCGCCGCCCACGGTCACGACGTCCCCAGCTTCCGCGTGTTCCGAGGCGAGTCGTCCACGTTGCGCAGCGTATCGGCCGCGGTGCGCGGCGCGCTCGCGAGGGACCCGCGCGGCATGGTGCAGCTCGGCCTCGTGCTCCTCATCGCGACGCCGGTGGCGCGGGTAGCGCTCACGCTCGTCGCGTTCCTCCTCCAGCGCGACCGGCTCTACGTCGTGCTGACGACGATCGTGCTGGCGCTGCTGCTGTTCGGGCTGTTCTCGTGACGGGCCGCAACACCGGTAAAGAGCATGCGGTACCTGGCACCTGGTACCGACTACCGCATTCCCTTTACTGATCGGGTATCAGGCGCCGCAGTCGAGGGGCCGCTCTCGCGACTCACTCGTCCTTGCCAACCGGGAACACTGCGAACGTGACGAGCAGCATCGCCACCCCGCCCGCGAACCAGCGCAGGTCCTCGGTGAAGGCGTAGTACACGATGCCGAAGCAGGCGAGCATCTGGCCGAACAGCCACGCGATCACCTGCTCGGGGATCCCCATCGAGATGCGCCGGCGTTCCGCGACGCGGCTGTGCCAGAAGCGCATGTCCACGATCTGCAGGAGCGCGTAGAGCCACGTCATGATCCCGACGATGCGCAGCTTGCGCACGAACGCCGATGGCTCCCGCTCCGGTCCGCCGAACGAATGCCACACCCACACGACGAGGCCCACGAACAGTGCGAGGCCGAGCAGGATCGCTCTGAGCTGCGCCTGTCGTTCGCCCGTGAGCCACGGATGACGAGGGGAGACCTCATCGGCCCGGGAATGGAACTTCGTATCCGACGTCTGGACCATGTACCGCAATCCCGCGTGACGCGCCTAGCGTGAGCGCTCGTAGACGGCCTTTCCTCCAATATAGGTCGCGAGCACGGAGGTACCGAGGATGTCCTGGTCGGGCACCGTCATGATGTCGCGATCGAGGATCACGAAGTCGGCGAGCTTGCCCGGCGTGATGGAGCCCATGAGGTGCTCCTGGAACGCCGCGTAGGCCGGCCAGATGGTCATGGACTTCAGCGCCTCGTCGCGCGTCATTCGCTGCTCGGGCATCCAGCCACCTACCGGCCAGTTGTCCGCATCCTGGCGCGACACCGCGGAGTGGAATGAGAGGAGCGGGTTCACGGCCTCCACCGGGAAGTCGCTTCCGTTCGGCACCACGACGCCGGTGTTGAGCAGGGAACGCCAGGCATACGCGCCAAGCAGTCGTCCGCTCCCCAGCCGGCTGCCCGCCCAGTACATGTCGCTCGTCTGATGGACGGCCTGCATGCTCGGAATGACGCCCAGCTCGGCGAAGCGCGGGATGTCGTCGTGGTTGAGGATCTGCGCGTGCTCGATGCGGAAGCGGTGGTCCGCGGTCGGATGCGCCTTGAGCGCCGCCTCGTAGGCGTCGAGCACGATGCGGTTGCCGCGGTCACCGATGGCGTGCGTGGCCACCTGGAAGCCGCTCACCAGTGCGCGCTCCGCCACCGCCTCGATGTGCGCCGGTGCGCTCACGAGGAGGCCGTTGTTCTTCGGGTCGTCGCTGTACGGCTCGAGCAACGCTGCGCCGCGCGACCCGAGTGCGCCGTCGGCGTAGAGCTTGATCGCCCGAACCCAGAGGTGGTTGTCGTACAGCCCGCTGCGCGGACCGATGGCCATGTAGTGCGCCAGCGCAGCCGAGTCGTCGCTGATCATCACGTACAGGCGGAACGGAATCTCGCCGCCCTTCGCCATGTCCTCCATGAGGTCGATCGTGGCGCGCGATTCTCCCGGGTCGTGCACGCCGACCAGCCCGAACCTCTGCGACTCGGCGATCGCGGCGCGCAGGGCACTGCGGGTGTCCTCGCGCGACGGCGCGGGGATGACGCGCTCCACGAGCCCCTTCGCGTTGTCGACGAACACGCCCGTCGGCTCGCCCGACGCGGTGCGTTCGATGCGGCCGCCGCTCGGGTCCTTGCTCGCCGCCGTCACGCCGGCCGCTCGCATCGCTGCGGCATTGGCGAGGCCGGCGTGCCCGTCCACGCGCGTGAGGTACACCGGGTTGTTCGGCACGGCGCGCGACAGCGCCTCTTCCGTGGGAAAGCGCGTGTCGCCCCAGTCGTTCTGGTCCCAGCCGTGGCCAAGGATCCACTTGCCCGCCGGCTGTCCCTTCGCCGCCGCGGCGACGCGCGCGACGACCTCGTCATAGGACTTGGTGCCGACGAGGTTCACCTCGCGCAGCGTCTGCCCGAGCTCGAGCAGGTGCGCGTGCGCATCCACCATCCCCGGAATGATCGTGTGCCCACCCGCATCCACCATCTTCGTGCCCGGCCCGCGCAGCGCGAGCGCTTCACGCTCCGAGCCCGCGAAGAGGATGCGCCCGTCCTTCACTGCCAGCGCCTGTGCGGACGGATGTGACTCATCCACCGTGTAGATCCGGGCGTTGGTGACGATGAGGTCCGCCGGCGTGCGGGTCTGGGCGGGAGCCGCGGCGGGGAGGATCAGGGACAGCGCAGCGAGGATTGAGGGGCGGTGCATGCTCGTGAAGAGGAGGAGAGTTGCGTGAGTGGCAGCCGGTCCGCGTGGCCGCACCGGAGGTCAGGCCAACTGTGAGAGGATCTCGGACATCGTGCGACCCCAATGGTCCCAGTTGAGTCGGGACTCGAAGAGGTTGCGGCTGGAGCGCATCAGTGTCGCGTATGACTGCTTGTTGCTGCGAATCGCGAGGATGCGCGCGGCGAACTCCGCCCCCTCAGCTTCAAAGGGGAGAAGCTCGCCATTCACCCCGGGCGTCAGCGCACCCGCGACACCGCCGGTGTCCGAAGCGAGGGCGGGCGTGCCATGCGCGCTCGCCTCGCACACCACAACGCCAAAGCAGTCGAAGCGTGTCGGGTGGACGAGGAAGCTGGCCTCGAGGATCAGCTGCTGGAGTTGCTTGCGGTCTGCCTCGCGTCGCTTGTCGAGGCGGGGAAAGACGCGGACGTGGGCGGGATCGACACTAGCGGGAAGCTCGCAGCCTACGACCGTCAGTTGCGCATCGACGCCGGCAGCGCGCAGACTCTGCAGCGCGTCGTATGCGATCCGTCCTCCCTTCCATTCCCAATTCACCCCGATGAAGAGGAGCCGGCAACGATCATCCAGCAGTACCGAGCGCTTCGCTGCCGCGACGACGTCGGCCGGCGGCGCATCCAGATTCGCGCCGTAGGGAATGACGTGGATGCGATCCGCCGGAAACCCATAGTCACGGCTCGCCGAATCCGCCGCCCACTGGCTGGCGGTCGTGAACCGCGCGGCACGCGAAAGCGCGAGTCGCTCAATCTCGTCGCCCTGACGGGCGTTGGCGATTGAAAGGCCGGTGAACGTCGGATACTGATCGCGCATCAGCGCGAACGTGGTGTCCGACGCGTACACGATCGGGATGTCGGTGTCGAGGTATGCGACCTGAGTCGAACCGAACGGCGCGAAGATGACGTCGATGCCGTGCAGTCGGCGGCCGAAGCGCCAGGCGTACTCGCGGGCGAGCAGGCGGCTATGGATGAAGTCGTGCTCTCGCCCCAGCAGCCGGCGGGAGATGCCGCTCCGGACCCGGCCTGCAAATCGCACCACGGATCGCAACGGTCCGAGGTACACGACCTCCCCCGCGTGCCGCTCGAGTGCACGCGCCATGTGATAGGGAGTGCCGGAGACGGGAACTGGATCGCGCGCGTCCTGCGACGTGAGGACGCCAATGCGCGGGCGACGTGTCATTCCGGAAAGTGGGGAAGAGCGACGGAAACGCCGCGAGGGACGCGGCAGAACGTAACATAATCCGGCGCACGCCCCTCCCCCCTCTCGCAGGCATCGCCGCGTATCAGTCCCCGCAGCGCTGGCGAGCGACGCCCTTCACTACCCCGGCAGCCGCGTCCAGATGACGATCACGCCGCACGTATGCGAGAAGGAGCGATTGGTGAACTGCGGCGGGATCGTGGCCGGCCCGGAGTAGAACTCCACCGCCTCGATGTCCTGCGGGGTGAACTCGTCGGGCTGGCCGTTCTCGATGCGCATGCCGTCCACCACGTACTGCGGTGGACAGTCGCGGGGCTGCAGCGACCCGCTGAACCGCAGGGTCTGCCGGCCGTTCATCGTCACCACGTGCACGCTCGGGATCATGCGCGTGAGGTCCACGAAGTCGTGCGCATCGCGCTTCTCGATCTCGTCGCGCGTGAGGAAGTTGCCGAAGCCGCGTGAGCGCCGCTCCCAGAAGCCGGCGAGCAGGCGATGCGAGCGGTCGGACGCTTCATCCTGCACCGTGACGCCCGGGAGGCTGGCCGCTACCGAGTTCATCACGAGCACCAGCGAGTCCACGCGACCAGGGCGCAGCACGAGCCGCACGCTGTCCGGCGCGAAGCCGAGCCGTCGTACCATCACGAGCGTCACGCCGGGATTGAGCGAGGCGAACGCGAAACCGCCCGACGCGCCCGTGATGGCCCGCGGGCCCGACGCCCCGTTCAGTCGCACCTGGACGTCGGGCAGCGGTTGGCCCGCGGAATCCTTGACGATTCCGACGAGGCCGGCAGGCGCTCCCTGCGCGCGCGCCAGGACGGGCAGGGCGGAGAGGACGAGCGAAACCATCATGACGCTCGTTCGGCCGATGGAGCTGGCAGTTCTGGCCATGCATCCCTCCCTCCTCGTCGCTCGGCCACGGGCGGCGAGGGTTGGACGTTATGCTTCCGGGCGCTGCACGCGTCGGGCCACGACGTAGAGCGGAAGGGCCAGCAGCACCACGTACGCGACCAGCGAGACGACGTTGCTCGTCGAGATCGCCCCGAGCGCCTTCCCGAGGTTGAACGCGGTGTCGAGCTGCCGTGCCGCCAGGCCCGCGAGTGCCACGCCCATGATCGCGCCGCCGGCGATGAGCCCCGACGAGAAGAGGACGCCAGGCCCCGAATCGGCGTCGGCGGACTCGCGCTCCGTCGGCGAAAGGCGACGGTCCACCAGCCAGCGAATGACTCCGCCCATGAACATCGCCGCCGAGGTGGAGATGGGGAGATACACCCCGACCGCCACCGGGAGCGAGGGGACGCCGAGCAGCTCCACGGCAATGGCGAGGAAGGCGCCGATGATGATGAGCCCCCACGACAGCTTCTGCGTCAGGATGCCGTCGACGACGAGCGCCATGATCTGCGCCTTCGGCGAATCGAGCTTCTCGATCTCCTTGCCGTCGTAGTTCACGCGCTCTCGGCCACCAACGCCGGGGTCCACGAGATACTTGATGGCACCCGTGTCGTCCACGAGGTACTTGCCGGCGATCGCGTTGCCGGTCTGCTCGTAGAGA
>DASTGQ010000141.1:0-5719 GCA_035718985.1 Gemmatimonadaceae bacterium | reverse complement strand
GGAAGGAGAGCTCGTGAGGCTGGTGACCCGCCTCGCCCTCGCCGAGCAGGGTCGGCCAGGCATCGGGGGACCCTCGGCCACCTGAGCCGCCCGCGACTTCAGCCCTGAAACGACGATCGCCCGCATGCTCATGAGCATGCGGGCGATTCCGTCTCCAGCGGAAGCTGCCTACCAGCGATAGTGCGCGAACGCCTTGTTCGCGTCGGCCATGCGGTGCGTGTCTTCCTTCTTCTTCACCGCGTTGCCCTCGCCCTTCGACGCCGCGATCACCTCGGCGGCCAGCTTCTCGGCCATCGACTTCTCGTTGCGGTCGCGCGAGTAGCTGATCAGCCAGCGCATCGCCAGCGCCGTGCGGCGCTCGGGACGCACTTCCACCGGCACCTGGTACGTCGCGCCGCCCACTCGGCGGCTCTTCACTTCGACGACCGGCTTCAGGTTGGTCAGCGCCTGCTTGAAGATGTTCACGCCCGGCTGGCTCGTGCGGTTCTCCACGAGGTCCATCGCGGCGTAGAAGATCCGCTCGGCCGTGCTCTTCTTGCCCTGGTACATCAGGACGTTGATGAACTTCGAAACGGTCTGGCTGTCGTAGCGCGCATCCGGCAGGATGGTGCGCTTCACGGAGCTCTTGCGGCGGCTCACTTCTTACCTCCCTTGGCGGCGGCACCGGCCTTGGGCTTCTTGGTGCCGTACTTGGAGCGGCTCTGGTTGCGGCCGTTCACGCCGGAGGCGTCGAGCGTCCCGCGAACGATGTGGTAGCGGACACCGGGAAGATCCTTCACACGACCGCCGCGAATGAGCACGATCGAGTGCTCCTGGAGGTTGTGGCCTTCGCCGGGGATGTACGCGGTGACTTCGAAGCCGTTCGTGAGGCGGACACGGGCCACCTTGCGGAGGGCCGAGTTCGGCTTCTTGGGTGTGGTCGTGTAGACGCGCGTGCAGACGCCCCGCTTCTGCGGGTTCGCCTTCAGCGCCGGCGCCTTTTCCTTCCTGGCAAGGTCGCGGCGGGACTGCCGGACCAGCTGGTTGATCGTCGGCATTACACCTGAAGAGTGTTCGTCATCCTGCTACATACGTGGATCGCCTCGGTCGAGGCGGCACGGAACAGACTTGTAAGCTAAGCGGGAATGAGGACTTGCGTCAATGGGAGGCCCGGTCCGTTCCCGATGGTTGGCCGCGCGATCCGGGGGGTCAGCGGCGCTTACCGGCCGCCCGCCCCCCGGACTCGGCCGGCGCGCGCGCCTGACTTACCGCCAGACCGCCGGATCTTCGTTTCCGAGCACCCACACGGAGTATCCGCGCAGGCCGTACTCCTTCGCGAGCCCCACCCGGGCCGCGAACGACCGCGCGTCCACGAGGAAGAGAAACTCGTTGATCCCATCGTCCTGCCAGAAGGCCATCCCTTCCTTCTGCTTGTCATCCCAGGTGGCTTTCGCGCCGTTCCGGGCCAGGATCCCCTGCGCGGCGTCATAGGCCAGCCCGCCTCCGGTCATGCGCGGACCGTCCTTGGCGTCGTACGTCGGATACCACCACTCCGAGTACGACGGAATCCCGAGCGACAGCTTCGACGCCGACACGCCGAGACCGAGCACGTACTTCACGACGTCTTCCATCCAGGGATAGCCGGCCACCGGGCCCGGCGGCGTGCGACGGGTGTGCTGCGAGTACGTCATCAGCGAGATGAAGTCCATCGCGTCGGCGAGCGCCTTGTAGTCGTACGCGCCGCGCCAGTTGTCGTAGATCCACTTGTGGTACGGCGTCGGTCCCGGATAATCGCTCGCCCTCGGCACCACCGCTGCCGACAGCGAGCAACCCACGCGGTGCAGCGAGTCCGCCACCTCGCGCGAGAACGACGTGAACGCGTCGCGATCGGTGACGCGTACGTTCTCGAAGTCGAACTGGATGCCGTCGAAGTGGTTGTCGCGGCAGAGTGCGGTGATGTTGTGGACGGCCCGCGCTCGTGCATTCGGAGTGACGAGCACGTGGTGGAAGATGGACTGGTCGAAGCCCGGGTTCACGATGAGCGGGATGAGCTTGACCTTCTTCGCGCGGGCCGTGGCGACCATGCGCGAGTCCACCTGCCCCCAGATGATGCCGATGCTGTCCATCGAGAACGACTGCGGGGCGACAACCGTGATCCGATCCGCATGAGCGAGGAAGCTCTGTACGCTCCGCTCGTCGTTCGTGGCGTACCAGAGTGCTTCCGGCGCCTGCGCGCTCGCCACGGGAGCTGCAACCGTGGCGAGCGCGAACAGGGTGAGGAGAATGCGGTGCATCAGCAGCCGGTGACGTTCGGGTTGGTGGTGCACTCCGCCTGCGGCATGGGGAGGAACGTGACCTTGGGCTGCACGCCGATGAGCGAGCCAAGCCGGCGCAGGTCTTCCCAGCGCAGCCCCTGCGAGAACAGTTCGTATTTCCGCTCGTAGGCGATCTGCGCCAGCACCTTGTCCTTCGTGTCGAGCTGGAGCGCCGTAAGGGGCGGGAGCTGGGCGCCCGGCGTGGTGGCCGTGCCGCTCTTGGTGCGTACCGCGTTGATGTCGGCAATCGCCGAGGGCAGGTCACCGAGCTGCGCTTCCGCTTCCGCCTTGGTCAGGAGGACCTCGCCCGGCAGGTAGGCCGGGATTGGCGCGTTGCGCGTGCCGTAGAGGGCGAACTGCGCGAGCTGCAGCGTGGGCGGGTTGCCCACCGGCGGCGTGGCGAGCGTGTCCACCCAGAACGGGACGCGCTTGTCACCCGGCTCCGCGCTGCGGGCCCAGCTCTTCAACGGTGCCACGTAGCCGGCCACCACTCCGTAGTTGTAGATCGGGTTGACGGCCGGATCCGGATAGGCGAGCAGCGACACCTTGGTCACGTCCACCCGCTTGGCCGCGTCCAGCGCCTGCTGGTACTGGCCGGTGAACAGGTAGTAGCGCGCGAGCATCGCGTCGATGGTGTTCCGGACGTCGAAGCCCGTGCTCACCGCGCGGGTGGTGAAGCCGGTCAGGTCCGCGTTGGAGTAGGGCTGCAGGTCCGAACGCGCCGACTCGAGCAGGCGGATCACTTCCGCGAACACCTGTGCGCGGGGCACCGGCGTGCCGCCGGTGACGGAGGCATCGATGGGCAGCTCCGCGTACTGCTGCGCGGCCATGCCGAGCGCCATCGCCTTGAACAGCTTCGCGTTCGCGGTCAGTCCCGCCGCAAAGCCGGCGCTGATGCCGTTGATGTTCGGCACGGCGCTGATCACCGCGTCAGCCGTGCGCGCGATGCGGTACGTCACGTAGTACGGATCGGACACCACGCCGTACGACGGGTCGATGCCGTTGCCGGCGTACAGCGAGATGTCGGCGGCCAGCGCCTTGGAGGCGGTGCCCCACTCGTCGGTGACGAGCGCCGGCGCGCGGACGTAGGTGTTGAACGACGTCGCGAACTGGTCCTGCATCCCGAGCTCGGTGGCGATGACGCCGTCCAGGTTGGACAGTGCCGCCTGCTCGGTGGGCGAGTTCGGGTTCGTGAGGTCGAGACCGGTGTTGCAGGCCATGCTCGCCACGACGGCGACCAGGCCGAGTCCCAGGCGAATGCGCATGCGCTTCGCTCCCTTGATGATTGGCTGTGTGTTGGCTCGCGGATCCATGGGGCCTCGTCAGAAGTTGAGGTTGAGGCCGAGCGAGAACATGCGCGGGATCGGCGAGGTGCCGAACTCCACGCCGCGCGCCACGGTGTTGGCGGAGAAGAGGTTGATCTCCGGATCGATGCCGCTGTAGTTCGTCCACGTGTGCAGGTTGCGGCCGGCGAGGCTGATCGTGGCCCCCTCCACACCGAAGCGCCGCACGAGCGACGGATCGAGCGTGTAGCGGATGGCGGCCTCGCGCAGCTTCACGAAGCTGCCGTCCTCGACGAACGCCTCGTACAGCGTGTGACGCTCGCTGTTGAGCGTCTCCTGGCAATAGGTGGTGCCGTTCGCCACGACGCACTGTTCGTTGGCATTGCTCGCGCCAGCGCCGAAGTACTCCGAGATGCGGCGCGAGAAGTTCGCGACCTTGTTGCCGAACCGGCCGTCGAGCAGGAAGCTCACCTGCGTGCGCGAGCCGATGTTGAAGTCGTTGTTCCACGACAGCGTGAACTTCGGGTCCGGACTGCCGAGGAACTTCTTGAGCACCGTACAGTTCGCACCGCGCGCGCGGGATACGATGATGCCAACCGTTCCGGCGATGGGGTTGCAGTTCGCATCGAGGCGGCCGTTGTAGACGATGTTCCCCTGCGCGTCACGGGGGTAATAGGCGCCGTAGAACTCGCCCACCGGCTGACCCACGGCAACGGCGTTGAAGTAACCGAAGATCAACGTGTCGTTCGGCGTGACGAGCTTGTCGACGCGCGACTGGTTGGCGGCGTAGGCGAGCCGCGAGTTCCACTGGAAGCTGCGCTTGTTCAGCAGCAGCGAGCTGAGGCCGATCTCCACGCCCTTGTTCGTCAGCGAGCCGACGTTCTGGAGCTGGCTGCTGTAGCCGGAGCTGAGGGGCAGCGGCGTGTAGAGCACGAGGTCGGTGGAGTGCTTGTCGTACCACGTGAACTCGAGCGCCGCGCGGTTGTTCGGGAGCGCCGCATCGAAGCCCGCCTCGTACTCGCGCTGGCGCTCCGGCTTGAGATCCGGGCTGCCGGCGATGGAGCCGGGGATGAGCGCCGGCTTGCCGGCACGCGACGCCACGCTGTAGTTGTCGAAGATGCTGTACGCCGACGGCGGCTGGCCGCCCGTCTCGCCAAAGGCGGCGCGCAGGCGCAGCGTGCCGAGCGCGCTGCCGAGGAAGGAGTTCGCGAAGAACGGCTCCTTGTCCACGCTCCACGACGCGCCGAGGCGCGGGAAGAGCTGCCACCGCTGGTCGCGCCCGAAGGCGCTCGAGGCCTCGTAGTTCAGGCCACCCGTGATGAACAACCGCTCGGCAAAGCCGAGGCGCTCCTGCAGGAAGCCACCAAGCGTACGCACGTCGCTGATGTACTGGCTCGACGTCGGCGTCGCGCCGCCCGAGCCGACCGTGGTCTGGCCCGGCGACAGCCCGCTGGCCGTCGCCGAAACCTGATCGCTGTGGTCGGACGTCTGGCGGCCACCGAGGGTGGTGGTGGCATGCAGCGAGGTGGTGAGGTCGTACTCGTGCGTGACGGTGAGGTCGTTGTTGAAGCGCGTGACGTTGCGCGTCGGGTTCTGCACCGACCCCGTGAACGCGGCGCCCGTGGAGAGCGGCGGCTGGTAGTAGTAGAAGGTCTCGTTGTCGCGATCGAGGCCGAACAGGTAGTTCACCGTCAGGCTGGACAGCGGCGTCCAGTTGGTGCTGAAGCCGCCGATGAACCGGTTGGTGTTGCCCTGCGCCTTCCAGTTCGCGATGACGTCCAGCGGGTTGGTGCCGAGGATCGGGCTGTACGGGTAGCGGCCGATCGTCGGGTCGTACGCCGGATTGTAGGTCGTGGGGGTGAAGATGAGCGTCGTGATGACGCCCTGGGTCTGCTCACCTTCCGGCACGAAGTCCGACTTCCGCTGGATGTAGCTGCCGTTCACGGTGAACGAGAGCTTGTCGTTGAGCGTCTGGGTGAGCGAGCTGCGGGCGTTGAAGTTGTTCATGTCCGTGCTGCGCACGATGCCCGTCTGCGTCTGCCACTGCCCCGACGCGTAGTACTTCGTGGCCGCGGAGCCCCCGCTCACCGAGAGCTGGTTGATGGCACCATTGGACTGCTGGAAGATCTGGTCCTGGTAGTT
>DASTGQ010000140.1:0-5408 GCA_035718985.1 Gemmatimonadaceae bacterium | reverse complement strand
ACATCTGGTCGTACGTGTTCGCCGAGAGCATGTGCTCCCCGCTCACGGCGAGCTGCGAGCGCATCAGCAGCGCCTCGATCCCGCCGACGACCAGAAAGAAGATCGACGTGACGAGGTAGCGGAGGCCGATGGTCTTGTGGTCCACGCTCGAGAGCGTGCCGCGCCAGCCGCGGGGAGTCTCCCACGTCTCTCTGAGCTGGACGGTGTCTACGCGATCGACGGCGGTAGCTGCCACGGTTCGGTTCCTCTGGTTCGGTCGGCGGCCCAGCCGGCGGCCATCAGTGCAGTGTCTCGAGGTACGCGATCACGTCGCGCAGCTCGGCGTCGGTGAGCGGGATCTCCGGCATGCGTGCGCCTTCCTTCACGTCGGGCGCATGCCGGATCCACCGCGCGAGGTGCTCGGGCGAGTTGGTCAGCGCACCGGCGCCGATCGTCGAGCGTGATGCGATGTGCGTCAGGTCCGGCCCGACGCGCCCGAGCGCCTCCGTGCCGGTCACCGCGTGGCACGCGCCGCACGTGCGGGCAAACACCACGCGCCCCGCCGACGCCGACGGTGTCGCGGGCGCCGCCGCGCCCGCGCGCCGCTCCATCGCCCATGCCTGGAATGCCGCCGGCGACTCCGCCGTCACGTCCAGCGCCATCACGGCGTGCTGCATGCCGCAGTACTCACCACACATCCCGCGCGAGTGGCCCGGCGTGCGCGCCTCCAGCCACGTCTCGTTCTCCTGCCCGGGAATGACGTCCATCTTCCCCGCGATCTGCGGCAGCCAGAAGCTGTGGATCACGTCCGCCGAGTGCAGCCGGACCCGTACCGGCACGCCCACGGGCAGGTGCACCTCGTTCGCCGTCGTGAAGCCGAGCTCGGGATTGCCGGCCTGGGAGTACGTCACCTCCCACCACCATTGATGCGCCGTCACGTCCATCGTGAGCGACGGCGTGATGGGCGGATGACTCGCCGCATTGAGCGTCACCATCGTGCCACCGAAGCTGATCGCGAGCACCACCACCGTGATCGCCACGCCCACGTAGATCCAGTTCAGCCCCGACTTCACCTCGTTGCGGCGCATCACGCCCTCGTCGGCCCCGTGCCGCGCATCCTCGCGGTGCCGCGACATGCCGAGCAGGATCGCCACGCACACGATCAGCACCACCGCGCTCGCCGCCGCGGTGAGCCACCAGCCCAGTGTCGCCTCGCTGCGGCCGGCCGTGCCGGTGGCATCCATGTACGACGAGGTCCCGTTGCACGCCGCGAGCACGAGGGCCAACACTGCCGTGGCGCCGCGCGACACCGCGGGACGCGTCGGACGCGTCGCCAGCTCAGTGCGCATTGTTCCGCCCCTTCAGGGTGCCGAAGGACGTCGTGTCCACGTTGTCGCCGAGGTCACCCTGTCGCCCCCGATCGGCGAGCGAAGCCGGATACGTACCGCCCTTCGACTGGATGTAGGACACCACCTTCCAGATCTGCTCCGGCGTCAGCGCGCGCCCCCACGCCGGCATGCCCTGTGGTCGCCCCTCGTAGATCGACTTGTAGATGTCTGCCGGCGAGCCGCCGTAGCGCCAATAGGTGTCCGTGAGGTCCGGCCCCATCCCGCCCTTGAGGTCGTAGCCGTGGCAGGACGCGCAGTTCATCTGCACGAACGTCTCGTTCCCAGCCGCCACGCCTGACGCATCCTTGGCGTACGGGTTCGCGATGTCCGCATCGAGCGTGTTGTTGCCGATCCCGGCCAGGTCGCCGATCGCCACACGCGCCAGTGCGCCCTCTTCAGGCAGCCCGGTCGTGTCCGTGGCCTTCGCGACCTTCGACTGCTGCTGCGGCAGCGTCACGTCGCCCTGCGCCTGGCCACGCACGTCCTGCGAGTCTCGCCCGCATGCACCCGCCATCAGCATGGCGAGCGTCACCGCCAGCACGGCATCACGGCGCGCGGCCCGCGGCCACTCGATACGTCTCCCGGTGATGATCACGGCTTGCCTCCCTGCTTCTTCGGGGCTCCGCCCTGTCCGTTACCCGACGACTGCTGCGTGGCCGGAATGTTCTGCCCGAGCGTGAAGACGTAGTACGTGCTGCCGCGAGCGGGAAATCCAGGCTGGCTGGCCGTCGTCATCGCGCCGCCGCCCACGCCCGCCGCGATGGCGATGTACTCGTGGCCGTCCGGCCCTTGGTACGCCATCGGTGCCGAGATGATGCCCGAGCCCAGCTTGCGCGACCAGAGCACCTTGCCCGTGCGCGCATCCACGGCGCGGAACCAGCCATCCACCGTCCCGTAGAAGGCGAGGTCGCCGGCGGTCGCCATCGCGCCACTGTAGGTGAGGAAGGGCTCGGGGATCCCCCACTTCTTGGTGCCGGTTGCGGCGTCGAACGCGATGAACTCGCCGTAGTTGCCGCCGGGCCCCACGTGCCGCGTCATCTGCGCGCCCCAGTACGGCGTACCGGCGATGTAGCTCACCTCACGCCCCTTGTAGTCCATGCAGATGTTCTGCACCGAGACGTAGAACAGCCCCGTCCTCGGCGAGAACGCCGATGGCTCGAAGTCCTTCACGCCGATGTCGGCCGGGCAGATGTCGCGCACCCAGCGACCGGGCGGCACCGTGCTCTTCTCCTGGTTCACGATCGGCATCGCCGTCTTCGGGTCGATCCCCGACGACCAGTTCTCGTGCCCGAACGGCTTCGCCACGAGCACCTCGCCCGTCGTGCGGTCGATCGTGTACGCGTAGCCGTTGCGGTTGAACTGCACCATCACCTTGCGCGTCTGCCCGTTGATCGGGAGGTCGACGAGGATGTTCTCGTTCACCGCGTCGTAGTCCCACTCGTTGTGCGGCGTCATGGCGTAGGCCCACGTCGCCATCCCGTTGTCCGCCTTCCGCGCGAACACGCTGCTCGTCCACAGGTTGAGGCCCGGCCGCTGCGCCGCGTTCCACGGCCCCGTGTTGCTCGTGCCGTAGAAGATCTGCTTGAGGTCGGGGTCATAGGTGACCCACCCCCACACCGCGCCCGCCCCGTGCTTCCACTTCCCGGCCGGCCACGTGGTGGCGCCGAGATCCTTGCCCCGCATCCACGAGTAGAACGGCTTGAAGTCCGCGCCGATCCGCACCAGGCTGTCCGGCCCCACGCTGTACGCGCGCCACAGCTCCTTCCCCGTGTTCACGTCCAGCGCGGCCAGCCAGCCGGCGACACCCATCTCGCCGCCCGAGTTGCCAACGTAGACCTTTCCGTCCACCACGAGTGGCGCCATCGTCATCGTCGTGCCGTCCTCCACGTTCGACAGCTTGGTGCGCCAGAGCTCCTTCCCGGTGTTGGCGTCCACGGCGACGGTGTGGTCGTCGAGCAGGTTGTAGATCAGCTTCCCGTCGTAGAGTGCTGCGCCACGCGTCACCGCGTCGCAGCACGCCTTGCCGATGGCGATCGGGCTCGGGTTCGGCTCGTACTTCCACTTCACCGGCGCGCCCGGCTTCGTCAGGTCCAGCGCGAAGGCGCGGTCGGGAAACGGCGACACGATGTACATCGTGTTGTTCGCCACGAGCGGCGTCATCTCGTGGCCGTAATGCGATTCTCCGTCGTCGAACGTCCAGGCGAGCTGCAGCTGCGCCACGTTCCCGGTGTTCACTTCGTTGAGCGGCGAGTAGCGCGTCCCCCCGTAGTCGCGCGACGGCATCTTCCAGTCGCCATTGCCCGCGCCGGGTGGCAGCCACGCCGCGCTGCGCGCGGCCATGCTCGGCAGCGCCACGTCTCCCGAGGCGCTGCTCGTCGTCGTGCGCGCCGTGCTGGAGTCAGCAGCCTGTCCCGGCGTCTCGCTCGTGCCGCATGCCGCCACCACGGCCAGCACGGCGATCACTGCCATTCCGCTCTTCAGCCGTTTCACTCCCACCTCCCCCGTGTGTGTCTCGCTCGCGCTGCGCGTCAGCGCAGCGGGAGCAGGTACATGGTGTTCCCCTGCATGGACGTCACCGCCAGACGTGAGCGCTTCGTGTCGACGGCCACGCCCGCCGGCGACGTCACGTCGCCCAGCAGCACGCGCAGCGAGTCGCCCGGGCGCGCACGGTACACCGACTTCGCGTCCCAGCTCGTCACCACCATCGCCCCGTCCGGCAGGCGGCGCAGCCCATCCACGCGGCCGGCCGGCAGGGTGAGCACCGTCATCTGCCCACGCTCGCCCGTCGCGTCCACGTGCTCGATCCGGTTCGCCCCGAACGTCGCCACGAGCGCGCCGGTGTCGTCCAGCAGCAGGCCATCGGGACGGTCCAGTGCCAGCCCGCGCGCCACGCTGTGCACCCGCCCGTCCGGCGTGATCCGCCAGACCGCGTCCATGTCCTTCGACGTGTCCACCGGCGTCTTCGAGCGATCCGGACCCGTATCCGTGATCCAGAGCGTGCCGTCGCTGCCCCACGCAACGTCATTCATGACGAGCCCCGGTATCGCGTGCGTCGCAATCGGTGCGCCCGTGCGGCGATTGAAGAGGTGCACGCCCCCCACGTCGGCCACGGCGAGCGTGTCGCCGCGAATCGCCAGCCCCTTCGGCGCATCGAGCACGGCACCGTTCACCCCGCCGACAATCCACTTGAGCGTGAGCACCTGCCCGTCCGGCGACACGCGGCTGATGAATCCGTTGTTGTCCCGCGCTGCCGGATCCCCGACGATGTTGCTCACGAGGTAGACGTCCGACGCCGCGTCGTAGACGAGGTTCTCCGGCTCGTCGAATCCCACGCCGGAAATGGTGTGGACCGCCGCGGTGCCGGGCGTGACGACCGCCGGCGCCTGGTGGCAGCTCGTGGACGACGCCGTGCACGCGGCGATCACGATCAGGAGCGCGGGGGCGCGGTGCCGCGCGCGAGTGACGAGGCTGGTCATCTTCTATTGAGGTGCTGGTGTGACAGGGAGCGACAGGCCGACGATCAGCGAGGTCGACCGCGCATCGGTGACGAAGACGCGTCCCACCGGGACTTCATCGCCCGCCTTCGGCAGTCCGGTGGCGACGAAATCGAGGATGGAATAGACGTTCACCCGGTGCAGCCACGTCTTCGGCGGCGCCCACGCAAAGGCGTGCAGGTGCCCCACGAGGTCGAGGTCCAGCTTGTGGGTGTACGCACTCTTGTCGGACGGCCGCGCCGCCTGGCTGTACAGGTCGCCCACGTTGGCCGCGAGGTCGAGCCAGCCGTGCGTCTGCGCCGCGGGGAGCAGCGCCAGCGAGGCGCCCATCGTCGCGGTCGGCGCGTTGGCGCGGACCGGTGTCCCGAGCTCGCTCGCCGTGTAGAGCGTGAACGGATTGCGCTGCTCTGTCGCGTTGGGCAGCCACTGTACGCTCCCGAACAGGCTCACGCGCGGGATCGCCGTTCTCGCCGCCACGGCGACGATCAGCTCGAAGCTGGAGCTGCCCGCGAGGCGCCGCTCCGCCCCGGTGGCCAGCGTGCGCACC
>DASTGQ010000139.1:0-2788 GCA_035718985.1 Gemmatimonadaceae bacterium | reverse complement strand
GTCCGGCCGCGTGACGGCGACGTCGATCACCAGCGGCTGTGGGTGCACGCGCTCGTGCGACAGGATGCCGATGCGCACGTGAAAGCGCATCCCGACCAGGGAGATGACCACGGGTCAGCGCACGCTCGTGATGCGACGGGTCAGGTCTTCGAGGTAGATGGCCACCGCGCGCAGCTCCTGGGTCGCCCCTTCCAGCTCCCGGAGCGCCGTGGCCTGGTCGCGCGCGCTGGCCGTCACCTGCTCCGCCCCGTCGCGGTTCCGCCACGAGATCTGCGCGATGCGCCGCACGCGATCGCTCAGCTTGGAGAACTCCAGCTCCTGCTCGCGCGACGTCATCGCGATGCGCTGTGCACCGGTCGCCGCGCTCGCCGTGGCCTCGACGATCATGTCCAGCGCGCCGCGGGCCTGCTCGGAGAGCGTCTCGACGTCCTGCACCACCGCCTCGCCGCGCGACATCTGCAGCGCCACCCGCCGCATCTGCTCCTCGAACGTCAGCACGATGTCACCCGCCTCGTCCGACGCGACGGCGCTCTGCTCGGCGAGCTTCCGGACTTCCTCGGCGACGACGGCGAAGCCCTGTCCCTGCTCACCGGCGCGGGCCGCCTCGATCGCCGCGTTCAGCGCGAGGAGATTCGTCTGGTCCGCGAGCTCCCGGATTACGGCGATGAACTCCGTGATGCGCCGCACGCTCGTGGCCAGCTCCTGGATCTGCGCGCCGCTCTCGCCGACGAACACTTTCGCGCCGACGAGGCGCTCGATCGCCGTGGCGATCGTGCGCCGGTGCTCCGTCGCGATCTCCGTCGCGCGCTGGCTCGCCTCGGCGGCCGAGCTGCCATCGTGCACGACGCCCTGCGTGGCCTCGTGCAGGGACTTCGTCACCTCGAGCGAGCGGCCGACCTGCTCGCCCTCCTCGGCGATGCCGCGCGTGATGTCGCTGATCGTACGCGCCACCGATTCGCCGCCGCCGCGCAGCGCCCGGGCCGAGTCGGTCAGGGTGTCGAGCTGCTGGCTGACCCGGTTCATCGCTTCGAGCAAGGGGCGGCGCAGGTCGTAGATGTGCAGCGTGGTGGCGAGCTGGTTGGCGAAGCGGCGCATGAGCGCCACCTCCTTCACCGTGTACGCGTCGGGCTTGTGGTGCTCGAGCTCGAGGATGCCGACCGTGCGCTCGCCGAACCGCAACGGGATGACGACGACGCTGCGCGCGAGCGAGTGCCCGGCGAGCACGCGCGGGTCGCGCAGCGTATCCGCGACGAGGATGATGTCCCCGAGCTGCAGCGCTTCCTTGCGCAGCGTCGTGAGCTGTCCGTCCGGCCGGCGCGGCGGATCGAGATACCCGATGTCGCCCTGCCAGACGTGGTACAGCTCTCCGTCTTCGAGCCGTCCGATGCGGAACGCCTGCCAGTCGACCAGCCGGTGCGCCAGATCCTGGATGCGCCGGAACGCGTCACCGATGTCGATGTCCGACGAGACCACCTGCTCCATCGCGAGGATCTTGTTCAGCTCCTCGGCGGCAATCGACTCCTCGAGGATCCGCTTGAGCAGCAGGCCCGAGAGGATCAGCACGATCCCGACCACCACCCAGCCGAGCGGCTTGAGGGTCGTCACCGTCATCAGCACGATCGCGATCCCGATGGTGCTCGCGCCGAACGCGATCACCTCGTAGCGCAGGATCAGCGACTTCTCCTCGTCCACGAGCTTGTCGCGGATGAGGAGCGTGAAGTAGAGCAACAGCCGGCTCGTGACGAAGTAGGCGAAGACGAACAGGGCCAGCGCCGGGAATGTCTCGGCCGTGAACCCGGAGCCCCCCGCGGCGATCGACACCGAGCCCCACGCGTACGCCCCGAACGCCGAGATGAGCGCCAGCACTTCGCGCCCCGCGTTGATCCATGCGACGACTGCTCCTCGGCGCAGGATCGCCACGTCGGTGAACAGGATGCCGATGTACACCGCGAGCGAGGCGGCCGGCGCGCCGAGGATCAGCGAGCCCGCCACGATCGGCAGCGAGAGCAGATTGAGCGCGCCGTACTTCGTGAGCGGGATCTGCTGTGCGCGGAGGAAGATGATCATCGCGAGCATCGCGACGATCCCCCACGGCTGGGCGAGCCAGTGCCGGTCCATCACGAGCGCGGCGACGAGCAGTACGGCGCCCAGTCCGCCGACTGTCCGTGCGTAGCCTGTGAGGAACGCTCGCATCCTACGCCTCGTCGATGCCGCGCCGGAGCGACGCCGCCAGGGCCAGCGCGGCATCGATGCTCTCGTCGGCCGCACGTACGAGCGCGCTGCCGACCACGACGCCGTCGGCGATCTTCGCGACCGCGCGCGCCTGCTCCGGGCGTGAGATGCCGAAGCCGACGCACACCGGCAGCGAGGTGGCGGCGCGCACGCGAGCTGCGGTCGCCGGCAGGTCGGCGGGGAGCTCGGTGCGCTCCCCCGTCACGCCGAGCCGGCTGATGAGGTAGACGAAGCCGCTCCCCGTACGGGCGATCTCGGAGATCCGGTCCGGCGGAGTCGTCGGCGCCACGAGCCGGATGTAATCGAGCGGGCCGTCGGCGAACCACGCCTCGCGCTCCGGATCAGCGCCGAGCGGGAGGTCCACGGCCAGCACGCCATCCACGCCCGCGTCGGCCGCGCGCTGGAGCAGGTCGGGCCCGCCGCGTAGCAGGGGATTGAGGTAGCTGAACAGCACGGTGGGAATCTTGAGCGCGGCGCGCGACACGATGTCCAGCACGCCGTCGAGGCGCACGCCGTTCTCCAGCGCCTTCTGCGAGCTCGCCTGGATCACGGCGCC
>DASTGQ010000138.1:0-3635 GCA_035718985.1 Gemmatimonadaceae bacterium | reverse complement strand
GACGCGGAGGCGTGTGCCACCGAGCGTGACGGAATCGCCCGGCGCGAGCGGAGCGCGGCCGCGCTGCACCAGCTCGCGCGCCGCCTTCGCGGAGAGCAGGACGACCGAGGCCGAATCTTCCGCGTCGGTGAACAGGCGGCCAGCGGCGACGGTGATCCCTTGTGTCTCTAGCAGGGGCGCCGTGGTCGCGATGAGGCGTACCGCGCGCTGCGCAGTGTCTACCCTCGCGATCGCGACTCCCATCGCGGTCGCGCCGACGCTCGCCGATGGAGCCACCGTTGCGCGGAGCGACGCGGCATCGGCCATCGTGAAGACGAGCGGGCTGTCGAGGGGGATGTTCACCCCGTCGATCTCGCGCGTCTGGCGCGGCGTGAGCCCGATGGCCTGGAGGTCCGTCGTCTGGCCGATCTGGGAGCGGAAGTACCGCTCCATTCCATCACCGAGCGAGAGCACGGCCACCAGCGACGCGACACCGATCACGATGCCGAGCGTGGAGAGGAAGGTGCGGAGCGGATTGGCGCGCAGCGTGGAGACGCTGACGAGGAAGGAGGCGGCGAGCACGACGAACCTACGGCCGCACCGCGGCCCGGGTTACAACGCCTGCCTGATGGATCCCTACGGCTGCTCCACCACCGTGTAGGTGACGGTCACCGCCTGCGGCAAGGCCACCGGTGTTGAGCCGGCACTCGTGGCATTCACGACGTAGCGCAACGGCAATCCGCTCTGGGCGGTGACCGGGATCTGCGTCACCACGTCGGTGGCGATGGTGTCGAGCACGACGGGACCGGCGCTCGTGGCGCCATCCGGTGCGGCGAGCGTCACGACCAGCGAGCTGCCGCGCGGCAGGGCACGGTCGAGCGAAGCGAGAATCTTCCGGTCGGGCTCATTGGTGGCGATCGACCAGCTGGTCCGGCTCTCGGCCTGGTCACCCTGCAGCGACATCGGCCTGGCGACGGGGGCGACGGCGGCGTGGCTCGCGGGAAGGATCCGGAAGATCACGAGCTGCGAGGCGGTCTGCTGTGCCGCGAGCGGGCGCCCGAGGGCGCCGAGCGTCACGCCAACCGCCAGTCCAATCGCTGCGCGCCAGCACGATCCACGTCGCATCGTCCCGCCTGAGCCTCGAGGTCCACGGCGAGGGCACATTGGTGCGCCCATCGTCGGCTACGAGGTTCAGTATCGGGAATTCCGTACCATTACTGCGCAGGAGCGGTAAAGGGGGGACAAATTGCGACTCGATCCCGGGCTGCTCGCGATCGTCACCCGGCCGCTGGTGGATTCTGCAAGACTCCATACCGCCAGCATACCGCCGCCTGTCGCGCCATTGATTCGGCGCTCGGGCCGCCGCGGCTCATCGGTGCTGTGTCCCCTCGTCGATGCCGTCGCCCGACACGATGCGGACCTTGCGTCGCCTGGGCACCTGGCGGAAGTCCACCACGAGCCTGCCGCCGGCGGTCAGCGAGGCTGGCGCGCGCTCGGGCTCCCACTGCGTCTGCGGCGGAAGATCGCCCTGCACCACCAGTGTCCATGCGCCACTCGGCACGTCGGTGAACTGATACCGGCCGGCGGCGTCCGAGGTGCGGTAGAGGGTATCACGCCCGCCGATGAGCAGGACCGTCACGCCCTCCACCGGCCCGCCATCGGCGAGCGAGTCGGGCGCCGACCCGATCCCGGTGCGCGCGACGACCAGCCGCCGGATGGTGCCCGAGATCTGGCCCGCCGGTTCCACTGCGACGTCGAAGGTGGCTGGCCGGCGCGCGCCGCTGTCCACCCTGACGTCCGGGTTTCCGCTGAACACCGTGGGCCCACTCGTGAGCTGCTGCGCGAGCGCGACGCGGTAGGCGCCGGCGGGCAGGCCGGCGAACATCACGCGTCCGTCGTCGTCGGTGATCGCCGCCTGTGGGCCCAGTCGCACCAGTGCGCCGCCGATGCCGCGACCGGTCTGCTGGTCCACCACTCGCCCGCGCACGCGGCCCGGCGCGCGCGAGGGACCGACCGGCAGCTGCAGCGGCGTGCTGTACTCCAGGTACGCGAGCCGCTGGCCTTGAAGCGCGTCCTGGAGGTCGAGGCCGCCGACTCGCACCCGGGCGGTGACGGTAGCGCCATTGGGGAGCGCCTGCATCAGCCGCGCATCCATGTATGCATAGCTCGCGTCGGGTTCCTGCGTGCGCGAGCTGGAGCCCGTCACGGCGAACCGGGTGCTCCCGGTGAGCTGGAGCTGCGCGTCGACGCCGATCATGGAGGTCATTTTCGCGCCGCGAAGCACGAGCGCCCATCGACTCGACTCACCGAACACGGACAGCATGCTCGCTCCCGCCTGCACGCTCACGCCTCCGGTGACGATGCCGTACTCGCGTGACGTGGAATCCCCCAGCGTCGCGCGTCCCGACTCTCCGCTGCCCCAGAACCGGAGCGGGCCCAATCCCTGCTCGGCGCGCGCCGTGACACCGCGTTCCATTGCCATGCCCGGAAGCAGCGAGGTCGAGCTGGCGTAGGACGTGTACCCGACGGCGAAGCGTCCCTTGTACGAGAGCTCGGCGACGCCCGTGTGCAGGTTGTGCGTGTTGTTGAGGGTGAGGAAGCGCGACGTCGTCGTCGAGGAGGTGAATGCGCCACGCAGCTGCAGGTCGGCGACTGGCGCCGTGTTCAAGCTCACGTAGTCGTACCGCGAGCCTCGCACCGGTCCGGCGTAGGAAGAGTCGGCGTCCAGGTGGCCCGCTTCCACGTGAACCGCGCCTCCGCCACCCACGCGACCCGAGCGCGCGACACCGCGCGTCGCGTTGCCGTTGCCGTTGCTCGCCGCGTACTCGAGATCCACCACCATGTCCCCGACGGGGTGCAGTGCGCCGCTCGCACCGAGGATCCGGCCGGCGAAGGGGCCGTCGCGGCGATCGACACCGCTCAGGCCAAGATGCGGCGAGGCGAAGAGCCGATTGCTGCCAAGGTGGATGAACGCCCCCTGTTCCGACCCGCCGTAGGGCTGGAAGCGAAAGCGCTGCGCGTACAGGCCGGCGCCGAGCGAGCTGTCGCCCAGCGTGAGGCCGCCCCCCGTGCCGCGCTGGGATGCGCTCGTCAGCCGCGATGCCTGGTAGAGCGCATCACCCCCCTCGACGCTGAAATGCGCTCCCGACAGTGCGGCGTGGTATTCCTCGCGGTCCCCGAAGGGCGAGCCGGGTGCCGGCTTGCTGCGCATCACGAAGTCGAGCTGTTCGCTGCCACCGTCGCGCAGTGCACCGCCGCCCGTGAGCTCGAAGTGGGAGACGCCGGACGCCTCGTCGGCGGCACGGACGCGCAACGTGGACCGCACGGTGTGCAGTGCGGCTCCGCCTCCCGCCTGCTGGACGACCGTCACGCGCGCCGACGACGTGGCCTTGACCGTGGAGTCGGCGATGTCGGCGACGTGGAGGATGAGCACGTCGTCCACGGCTTCCGCGCTCGGCAGCTCCGCGGCGACCCGGACCTTCACGAGCCGCGACTCGTTCGCGGCGAGACTGAGCGTCGTATCAGGTCGCTGCACGGTGCCCACCGAGCTGCGGGCACGAACGGAAAAGGTCGCGGGCACGTTCCCGATGTTGCGGACCAGGAAGCTGCCCTCGTACGGCGTGCCGGACACCGCGTACGTCGGACGCTCCGCAAGG
>DASTGQ010000137.1:0-2261 GCA_035718985.1 Gemmatimonadaceae bacterium | reverse complement strand
CAGCGTGTGCGGCGCGCGCCGCAGCGGGTGATCGGGCGCCAGCGGCTCCTTGGTGAACGCGTCCACGATGGCACCGCGGAGCTGTCCGCTCTCGAGCGCCGCCACGAGCGCTCCCTCCTCCACGATCCCGCCGCGCGCCATGTTGATGACGATCGCCCCCGCCTTGAGCCGCGCCAGCTCGCGACGGCCGATCATCCCGTCCGTCTCCTCCGTGAGCGGCGTGTGAACGGTGAGGAAGTCCGCTTCGTCGAGCCCTTCCTCCAGCGTCGGCAGGCGGCGCACCCGCAGCGAGCGGAAGCGTTCGTCGCTCACGTACGGGTCGTAGCCCGCGACCTCCATCCCGAACGCCAGCGCGCGTGTGGCAATCTCACCGCCGATCCGTCCCACGCCCACGATCACCAGCGTTTTCCCCTTGAGCTCCGTGCCCAGGAGCTTCGAGCGATCCCACTTGCCATCACGCATGGACACCGCGGCGTGCGGGAGGTGGCGCAGCAGCCCGATCACCGTGCCGAAGAACAGCTCCGCCACGGCGATGGTGTTTCCCGCTGGCGCGTTGATGACGGCGATCCCGAGCTCGGTCGCCGTGTCGAGGGCGATGTTGTCCACGCCCACGCCGGCGCGTCCCACCACGCGCAGCCGCGTCGCGGCCCGGAGCAGCTCGTCGGTGATGCGCGTTGCGCTCCGCCCCACGAAGGCGTCGTACTGGTCGATGCGCGCGAGCAGCTCGTCACGCGGCAGCGTAGGCACTTCGTCCACCACGAACCGGGGCTCCGCGGTGAGCAGGGCGACGCCGTCGGGGTCGATGTCGTCGGTGACGAGGATGCGGAAAGTCACGGTAGACCGGTCAGGAAGGAGAGGATCAATGAGCTCGATGCCTGTACATCATTTTCGGTACCATGCCTGACGTCCGCCGACGTGATCGCCTCGTGGATGCCGTGGCGCTGCTCCTGATCCTCATCGGCCTGGCGCTCTACGTGGACTCACAGGTCCGCTTTCGCGCCATCATGCGCTTCTCGTACAAGCACCCCGGCCCTCGCGGTGTATCGCAGCTAGCGGCCGCCGACTACGCCCGCTATGAGGCCAACACCGCCTTCGGCCTCGTTCCCCTCGGCGCCGCCGTCGGCATCGCCGCCGCCATCCGCCACGCGCGGCGAAAGTCCTAGAGCTGTCATCCCGCAGGAGCGTACAGCTCCTGTCGGGATCTACTCTCCTCGCGCCGAGGCTGGCCGCTCAGTCGAAGAGGATACGGATTCGACGGATGTCACAGATGCCACGGATCCGTCCCCCTGCGCTGCGCCAGACTCCGTGCACCGAGGCGTACTCCTGCGCCCGAAGTTCCTGATTCGAATGGACGGACGTCGAGTCCGTCCGTGGCGCATCGGAGTCGTCCCGTCAGCAAAGCAATCCGCCAAATCCGGTGAATCCGTATGATCCGTATTTGCTTCGGCTGAGTGGCCATACAAGCCACGTGGAGCTCCGACGAACCGAGGAGCCTACGGCGAGATCTCCATCGTCCCCTCGCTCACCAGCACCGATGCGCCCCCCACGCGCACGGCGGTGACCGAGCCGCGCTTCCGCTCCAGCTCGAGCTCGATGATGCTCGGGCGTCCCATCTCGAAGCCCTGCTCGATCACCCAGCGTGCCGTCCCCTCGCCCGAAGCGCGCGGGTCGCGCGTCGCCAGGTAGCCAGCCAGCGCGGCGCAGGCACTTCCCGTCGCCGGATCCTCCGGCACGCTCAGGCCCGGCGCGAACATGCGCGCGTGGTAATCCGTGCCCGGCCGCTCGCCTCCCGCTGCAAACACGAACACCTCCGGCGACCACGACTCGCGCAGGAACTTCTCCCACGCATCGAGCCGGATGTGCGCCCGTCGCACCGCCCCGCGATCGCGCACGGGCACGAACAGGAAAGGCAGGCCGCAGGTGTAGCCGCGCGGCGCCCAGTCGCCGCCCAGCACCTCGTCCTCCTGCAGCCCCAGCACCTCGGCCAGCTTTTCGCGCGATGGGGGCGTCGGGCCCGCCTGCGGCAGCTTGGCCACCGTCAGCTGCGCAAAGGTCGGCACGCCACCCGTGGCGCGGATCGCCACGGGCACCGGACCCACCTTTTCCTCGAAGACGATCTTCGTCGTGTCGCCGGTGAGCTTCACCTCGCCGATGGCGGCCAGCACGTGCGCCGTGCCCACCGTCGGGTGTCCGGCGAACGGCACCTCGCCGCCAGGTGTGAAGATTCTCACCCGCCGGGTGTTGTGCGCACCGGACGGCGG
>DASTGQ010000136.1:0-2066 GCA_035718985.1 Gemmatimonadaceae bacterium | reverse complement strand
TGCCCGAGCCGGGAAACTTGACGCAGCCCGCGAGGACGAGGGCGAGAGCGGCCAGGAGGATGGAGCGACGGGGCATCGAAGGTCCCTGATTCTTATGGATTCGGGAGGGTAGGCGCGCCCTCGTGGAGCGGCCAGCCCCTTACGACGAAATGCAGATTCTTCGGAGCGAATTGTAGCTCCGGCGGGCCATGCGGCCGTGACATTCAGTAACGGGCGTTGCCCGGCGTCCTCGGGAAGGGGATCACGTCCCGGACGTTCGTGAGGCCCGTCACGTAGGCCACGGTGCGCTCGAATCCGAGGCCGAAGCCGGCGTGGGGCACGGTGCCGTACCGGCGCAGGTCGCGATACCAGCCATAGGCGGCGGGGTCCAGCCCGACGGCGGCGATGCGCTCGTCGAGCACCGCCAGGCGCTCCTCGCGCTGGCTGCCGCCGATGATCTCGCCGATCCCGGGGGCGAGCACGTCCATGGCGGCGACGGTCTTGTTGTCGTCGTTCAGCCGCATGTAGAACGCCTTGATCTCCTTGGGATAGTTCATGAGGATCAGCGGGCCGCCGACGTGCTTTTCCGCGAGGTAGCGCTCGTGCTCGCTCTGCAGGTCCATCCCCCATTGCACGGGGTACTCGAACTTCAGGCCCGGCTTCGAGAGGATGCGGATCGCCTCCGTGTAGTCCATCCGCACGAAAGGCTTGTCCACGAGGGACTGGAGCTTCGCGATGACGCCCTTCTCGATGCGCTCCTCGAAGAAGGCCATGTCGTCCGGCCGCTCGCCCAGGACCGCGGTGAAGATGTACTTCAGCAGGCGCTCGGCGAGGTCGGCATCGTCGGCGAGGGCGGCGAAGGCGATCTCCGGCTCGATCATCCAGAACTCGGCGAGGTGGCGGCTCGTGTTCGAGTTCTCGGCGCGGAAAGTGGGGCCGAACGTGTACACCTTCGAGAGCGCGAGGCAGTAGGACTCCACGTTGAGCTGCCCGGAAACCGTGAGGAAGGCCTCGCGCCCGAAGAAATCCTGGCTGAAGTCCACCTTGCCTTCCGGCGTGCGCGGCAGGTTCGCGAGGTCGAGCGTGGAGACGCGGAAGAGCTCGCCGGCGCCCTCGGCATCCGAGGCGGTGATGATGGGCGTATTGACCCACACGAAGCCGTCCTCGGAGAAGAACCGGTGGATCGCCATCGCCAGCGTGTGGCGCACGCGCGTCGTGGCCGCGATCACGTTGGTGCGCGGGCGCAGGTGCGCCACCTCGCGCAGGAACTCCATCGTGTGCGGCTTGGGCTGGATCGGGTACGTGTCCGGGTCGTCGACCCAGCCGACCACGTCGACATGCGTGGCCTGCATCTCGAAGGGCTGCCCTTTCGCGGGCGACGGCACGATGGTGCCCGTAGCCTCCACGGCGCACCCCGCGGTCAGGCGCTGGATTTCCGCCGCATAATTGGCGAGCGTGGCCTGCGCGACCACCTGCACGGGGTGGAAGCAGGAGCCATCGGAGACGTGGACGAAGGACAAGCCCGCCTTCGAATCGCGACGCGTGCGCACCCAGCCGCGCACGGTGACGGGACGATCGGAAGGGGCCTGGCCGGCGAGGATCGAACGGACGGACAGGACGGTCATGGAACGGTCGGGTTGGGGCACGACGCGCCATTCTAGCGGCTCCGTCCGTCGGGGACGAACGGCCGGAACGATAGGCCCATGCCAAAGTCAACCGTTTTCCCATGGGCCGACCTGAAAACCCGCGCGCGGCCGGCGTCGCCATGACGGAAACGTCCACGCCCGCACGGCCATTCCTCGCCGACGGCCCGCTGCCCGCGGGCGGCCGGCCCGTGCTCATCGTGTGGCTGTTCGTGGGCATCGTGATCTGCCTGCTCGGCCTCACCATCTACAGCGTGCAGTTGCTCGGCGCGGGCCGCGCGTTCGTGGCCGCCGAGGGCATCTGGTCGAAGGCGCAGAAGGACGCGGCGTATTACCTTTCGCGCTACGCGGTGGACCGCTCGGAGGACAGCTACCAGGCCTTCGAGCGCGCGATCGCGGTCCTGGAGGGCGACCGCCGGGCGCGCGCGGAATTCGCGAGGACCG
>DASTGQ010000135.1:0-3251 GCA_035718985.1 Gemmatimonadaceae bacterium | reverse complement strand
CCGACCCAGAGCGTCAGGCCCTCGCGCGCGAACAGCGTCAGGAACAGGAACAGCGGGAACAGCGTGAGCAGCAGCAACCGGAGCGACTGCTCGAACAGGACGGCCGTGCGCCGGCGGTCGGCGACGTACGTGGCCGCGAAGGCGGGAAAGAGCGCCGACACGAGCGCGAGCGGAAGGACGAGCAGCCTGGACACGACTTCGAGCGGAGTGACGTACCAGGCGACGGCGGCCACGGGAAGGATGGCGCCGACGAAGAAGCGATCCACGTACGACATCAGGGGGCTGATGACGTTGCTCACGGTCATCCAGCTGCCGAAGCGGACCAGTGGAAGCACGGCCGCTCGACGCACGCGCGGGGCACGCATGTAGTCGTAGCGCCGCACGCAGACAGCGAGGAAGGCGAGGGTCGTGAGGGCGCGTCCCACGACCAGAACGGCCACGACCGGCGTGAGGCTCGATGAGAACGGCAGGACGGCGAGCGGTGCAATGAAGGTGAACAACGAGAGCGGCACGCGCAGCGCGGCCACGATACCGAAGTGCTGGTGTGCCTCGAGCAGCCCGCGGAGGCCCGCACTCGCGACCACGAAGGGAAGCGCCATCGCCAGCAGGTAGAAGGACTGCAGCGTCTCGGGCCGGAGCTCCGGCGGGACGGTGAGCCCCGACGAGACGATCCACGGGCTCGCCACGGCGAGTATGACACCGCCCACGAACCCGAGGGCGAGCATGAGCGCGAGGGCAGTCCATGCGACGGTCCGCAGGTCGTCCTCTCCGCCCGGCTTCGTCGCGCGCTCGCCGAGCAACACCGCCACGGCCTGGGTGAGCGCCCGGCTGAGACCGAGGTCGAACAGGCCGAAGTAGCCGACGGCGGCCCACGCGAGCGAGAGTACGCCGAAGCGGGCCGCACCCAGGTGGTGGATCAGGATCGGAATGCCGATGAGCGCGGCCACGCTCGGCACTACCTGGCCGGCAAGATTGAGCAGCGTGTTGCGTGCGACGGTCCGCGACGACGTCATCGAGGAACGCGGTCGGCCGTGGCGCCCATGCCCCTGATGAACAAGGGCGGCAGCGTGCCGACGTCGACATCCACGGTGGGGATGTGCACGAGCAGCGTCTCAGGGACCGCCGTGGGCGTCGCCTTCAGCACGAAGCGTCCGTCCAGGACGCCAGCGGCGAGGGCGCGAACGGGAGGAAGGCCGAAGATGCCGTCGGGGCCCGTAAGCGTGGTGAATTGCTCCGGCGTGATGGGAATGCCCCCCGTGCGCTGAAAGCTCAGCGTCACGCCGGGGAGGAGCTTTCCCGTTGCACTGTCGCGCACGGAGCCGAGGTAGCCCAGCGAGGGCCCCACGCCGAAGGTGTACAGCTGCGGATCGGTGTCGTAGCGGTAGGTGGGACGAAGGGTGACGTTCCTCACCACACTCGTGCCGAGCGCCCCGCCCAGCAGCACCGTGATGTCGCCGACGACGGGATCGTTTCCTCGCGGCAGGATGGTATCCGCATCGGCGTATGGAAAGAGGCGATAGTAGCCCGCCGCGTCGGTAATCCGCGCGTAGACGCCGCTCGCGATCCCCGGGCCCTCCAGCGGAACGCCGCCCGTGCGTCGAAACTCGACGCGGGTGTTCGCCACGGGGTCACCCGGAGTGCCACGAAGAACGAACTGGGCAAAGTCGTTGAAGAAAGGACGAGTGACCCAGCGCTCGTTGAGACTCGCGTCCCCGCCATGCTCGCGCGTCACGAGCGGCAGTCCCCGTACGCGGTAGGGAGCGCGACCGGGTGGCGACACCTCGACGTCCACATAGAGCGTACCGGCGCTGACCGGCGCGAACTCGGCGCGCCAGAAGCCGCCGTCGCTGGTGACCACGGACACCGAGTCGCCGGACACCGCGATACCGCCGACCCGAACGACGTCCAGCCGAACGCCGTCCACGCCGCGTCCGTTGGCGCGCTCGACGACCTGTCCCGTTGCCGACAGGTAGTCTCCCGCCGAGCAGCGTGCGACGCCGGCGCACGGATCGCAGGCGAGATTCGTGGCCGCGACGAGTAGAGCGAAGACGATGCGCAGGCGCATGAGGGGCGAGACTGCTGGACGGGAATCGGAGGAATGCTGGTACTGCGAACGACGGACCAATGCAAACCTAACTGCTTGGCGCCTGCCAGTCCGTTGGCTAGCATTCGCGCGGATGTCTCCCGGACCTGCCGCCACAATGCCACGCCCGCTCGTCACCATCGTCACGCCGACCTACAACCAGGAACGGTTCGTGGCGGCGTGCATCGAGTCCGCGCTGGCACAGCGTTACGAGGCGTGGGAGCAGATCGTGGTGGACGACGGTTCGGACGACCGTACCGCGGAAATCGTCGTCTCGTACGGAGATCCACGAATACGGCTGCTCCGGCTGCCGCATCGCGGGCTGGGCGCGCTGGCGGAGTCCTACAACGCGGCGCTCGCGACGTCGCGTGGAGAGCTGGTCGGCATCCTCGAGGGGGACGACCGCTGGCCGGCGGACAAGCTGGAGCGACAGGTGCCGCTGTTCGAGGACCCGCGGACGCTGCTCACCTGGGGTCGGGCCACGACGATAGACGAGCGCGGAGAGCGACTGGGCGAGCGTCGCGCGGTGAATGGTCGCGGGCGTCGTACGGCGTTCGACACGGCCGAGGCATTCCGGCGCCTGACGCGAAGCAACTTCCTCACGCCGTCCGTGACCGTGATGGTGCGGCGAGCTGCACTGGACCGGATCGGCGGGTTCGTGCAGACGGGGAGTGCCCTGTACGTGGACCTTCCGACGTGGCTGCGGATCACGGCCGAAATTCCCGGGCAGGTGGAATTCCTGGACGAGATCCTCGGCGAGTACCGCGTCCACCCCTCGCAGACGACGCGGGCAGCGGGAGGCGAGATGGCGCGTCAGCACCTGGAGGCGGTGCTGCGGACGCTGGACCGGCTGGAACCGGCACAGCTCGAACGGATGGGGGGGGGCGATGCCGTGCGCCGGCGGGCCGTGGCACGCGGCGCGCTGGCGAAGGGAGAGGCGCTGCTCGCAGCGAAGGCGTACCGCGACGCGCGTGCCGCGTTCCGTGAGGCGTTGCGACGTTGTGCCGACCTTCCCGATCGGCTGCTCGCTATTGGCGGGATCGGTTCGGCGCTGCTGCATACGGACCTTGTGAAGCGCGCGTTCTCCGTACGGGAGCGACTGCAGCGATTGCGAAGAAGCTAGTTCGCCCGGGTAGCGTGCCGCCGCATTCGACGCCTGGCGATCCGT
>DASTGQ010000134.1:0-4651 GCA_035718985.1 Gemmatimonadaceae bacterium | reverse complement strand
AGGCGAGCTTGCGCGGAACGGCATGACCGAGCGACGCCAGTGGCGCCGGCTGCTCCGTCACCTGGCGGGCGAGGATCTCCGTCGGGCTCTTCCCCTCGAACGGCGGCCGGCCGGTGAAGGCGTAGAACGCCGTGGCGCCGAGGCCGTAGAGGTCGGAGCGCGCGTCGATGTCCTTGCCGAGTGCCTGCTCCGGGCTCATGAACTCGGGGGTGCCACGCACGCCGTCTTCACCAGCGTCGCCGGCGACAGCCGCGATGCCGAAATCAGCGACGAGCGCGCGGCCCGACGATGCCTCGATGAGGATGTTGTCCGGCTTCACGTCGCGATGCACGACGCCCATGCCGTGCGCGTAGCCGAGCGCCCATGCCACCTCGCGAAGCATGCGGACGCCGTCGCTCGCCGAAACCGGGCCGCGGGTACGCACGCGTTCGGCGAGCGTCTCGCCTTCCACGTAGGACATGACGTAGAAGACGAAGCCGCCGACTTCGTCCACCGAATGGATGGCGATGATGTGCGGGTGCGACAGCCGCGCAGCGAGCCGCGCCTCGCGCAGGAAGTGCTCGCGGAGCTGCGGACGCTCGGCTTTCTCCGGCGGGAGGAGCTTGATGGCGACGAGGCGATCGAGGTGCACCTCGTGCGCGAGGTAGACGACGCCCATCCCGCCTCGGCCGAGCTCACGGACAATCGAATAGCGTCCGGCGAGGGCGAGCTGGAAGGCGAGGAAGAGCGAATCGGGCGCGCCGGACGTCGTCATGCGGGGCCTGTAGGTGGGGATACATAATAGGACGGGCCCGGGAGCGGACAGGCAACGACCATCCCCGTTGAAGCTCCCCTCCGTGGCGTCCCCTGCCCCACGCGCCGGATGAGGCCGAAGGAATCAGTCGAACCACCGCTGCGTGAAGCGCAGCGTGTTGCCGTCGGGGTCATCCACGTAGACCTCCCGCGTGCCCCACGTCTGCTCCAGCGGGCCCGCATGGACGGGGGACTCTCCCGCCGCTTTCGCCGGGATGGCGAGACCACGCGCGACGAATCGTTGCCAGTCGGCGTCGACGTCATCGGTGGTGACGACCACCGCCTGACGCGGCCCGCCATCACCTGAATGGCTGGAAAGAATCAGGTAGTCGCCGTGGCGCGCGATCACGCTGTACGCGGGATCATCCGTGCGGCCGTCGCCCCCCACGCGCTCGAAGTCGAGGATGCGGGTGTAGAAGTCGAGCGAGGCGCGCATGTTCCGGCAGTGCAGGATCGGGACGATCGCCATGATGATGACCGGTGAGTGTCACCCCTTGAGCAGCACCTTCCCGTTCCTTCCGGGACGCTCGGCGTGCCCAATCGCGGCGCGGAAATCCGCCAGGTCGTACTCCGCCTCCACGGCGGGCTTCATCATGCCGGTCGCGAGGAGGGTGAGCACCTCTGTGAGCGCGCGCCCCACCGACTCAGGTGTCTGCTTCATGAACCAGTTGGTGAGCCAGAAGCCGCGGATGGTCGCGCTCTTGAACAGGAGGTCACCGGCGTCGATCGGGCCGAGCGTGGCGCCGCCGAGCACGCCCATGGTGAGCATGATGCCCGCTGGCGCGAGACACCGGGCCACCTCTCCTGCCTGCGGACCACTCACGGCGTCGATCGCGCCACGCACGCCCTTGCCGCCGGTGATGGCGCGGACGCGCTCGACGAGCGGCTCGTCCTCCGTGCACACCACGGCATCGCCGCCGGCGTCGAGCAGCGACTGCACCTGCGCGCGGCGCCGGACGACGTTGATCGTGCGGATCCGTCGATGGCGCGCGAGCTGGATGACGAGGTGCCCGAGTGTGGAGCTGGCGGCGGTCTGCAGCAGCCAGTCGCCCTCGGCGAGCGCGAGCTCGTCGTGCAGCATCGCCCACGCCGTGACCGGATTGACGAGCACCTGCGCCGCCACCTGGTCGCTCACGGCGTCGGGTACCGGCAGTGCACGCTCGGCGGGGATGACGAGCTGCTCGGCCCACGTGCCCGGCAGCCCCGCGACCGAGATCACGCGTTGTCCGCGCGTGAGTGTCGTCACTCCCTCGCCGACGGCGTCGATGACTCCCACGCCCTCGAGCCCCGGTGAGCCGGGGAGCGACGGCTGGATGGGATAGACGCCGCGGATGGTGAGGAGGTCGGACGGATTGATCGGGCGGTGCGTGATGCGCACGCGCACCTCACCCCGTCCCGGCTCCGGCGTCGGCACTTCGTCCAGGCGGAGGACGTCGAGTGGCTCGCCGGGCTTGCTGAAGCGAAGAGCTCTCATGCGCGTGCACCTCCGATATTCGGCGCGAAGCGCGCCGGGTGGGGACGAAGGCCAGGGGCGCTTAACGTATCGCTACCTCGGCGGCGACGCCACGCGCGGCAGCGCCCGATCACGCGCCGAGCGCGGCGGCGACGTCGGTGCGCGATCGCACGTTCAGCGCGGCCAGCACGCGCTCCACATGACGTCGCACCGTGTGCGGCGAGATGCCGAGCTGCCGCGCGATCTCGGTCGTGGTGCGTCGCCCGGCGAGCAGGATGGCGACTTCCGCCTCACGCCTCGAGAGGCCGAAGCGCTCGTGCAGCTCCTCGACTCCCAGTACGGTGGCCGGCGGGCGAACGAGGACGAGCGTCGCATCGGCGGGGAGGCCGAGTCCCGGAGGGACTGCACCTGCACGAAGCGTGTACACTCCACGACGCGTGCTCAACGTGCTGGTGAGTGGCGGTCCGTCCACGGCCGACCCGCGCCGAGGGTGACTCGTGCCCGCGTGCAGGGAGCCGATCACCGGGGCGAGGCGCCGTGCGGCAGCCATGATGGCCGCGCGATCCGGATCGTGTGAAAGCACGCGGTCGAGCGCCGCATTCCGGTGGAGCTCGCGGCCGCCCGCGGTGAGAAGCCAGAATCCGTCACCCGCCACCTCCACCGAGTCGACAAGCGCGCGGTGGATCGTGCGCTGCCGCTCGGCGATCCCCGCCCCCGCCTCGAACGCGGGCCGCATGAGGCGGAGGAGAGCCATCGCGTGCTCACCGCTCCGACGCCTCGCACCACGGTAGCCGACGGAAATGCGCGACACTCGGCCCGGTGCGCGTGTCGTCAGTCCGACGACCTCGCGCATGCCGCTCGGCAGGACCAGCTCCTGGTAGAAGGGACCGCGCGTGAACTGGCCGTCGAGGAGCACGTCGAGCGACGCCGACGTCCACGCGTCGAACGCTCCTGCGCGCTCCAGCATGAGCAGCCGCGCGATCGGCTGCTCCGCGGGCCGCTCGCCGGTCATGCGCGGGACGAGCCGCTCGAGTGACGCGCGGGCTTCCGGCGGCGCGTCCGGCGTGAGGTAGCGCATGGCACCGGGCACCTGCTCCGAGAAGACGGAGTGATCGCCTTCGAGCAGGTCGCGGATGGCGAAGCAGGCGTCCGTGGCCCACGCGTCGGGCGTGTCGGCCCACGCCGTGAGTCGTGCGAGCGTGCGCTCCACCGCGCGGAGCTCGTGGTGCGTGAAGGTGATGCGTGCGGCAGCCATCGATGATTGCTCGGCGTGTGGGGGACGCGAGTCGACGTGCCAGTGCGGGAGGCGCTTCCTTCTCGTGACAGGTAATAGGGCGGATTGGCCTATGCCCGCAAGAGCGCCTCACGACAGGCTGTCGCCCACTCCACTCCTACCTCGCCAGGGGGCAGCCATGCACGCGACCATCGAGAAGCCGGAGCCCGCCGACCGCATCGCCCACCGCACGGTGGACGCGTACGCCGCGACCGCTGCCGGCGCTCGTCTCGAGCCGTACCGGTTCCGGGCGAAGCCGCTCCGCCCGATGGACGTGGCGATCGAGATCACGCACTGCGGCGTCTGTCATTCGGACCTCCACTTCATCAATAACGACTTCGGCATCTCCGCTTACCCGCTGGTGCCGGGCCACGAGGTAGTGGGAGAGGTGGTGGAACTGGGGAGCGAGGTGAAGCAGCTCCGCGTCGGTCAGCGGGTGGGCGTGGGGTTCCTCGCCGGCGCCGACTTCACCTGCGAGCAGTGCGCCGAGGGACGGGACAACTTCTGCGAGAACTGGGAGCCCACCTGCCTGGGCCGCGAGGGCGGCTTCGCGCGGCGCATGGTGGCAGATTCACGGCTCGCCTTCCCCATTCCGGAGGCGATCGCCTCGGAGCACGCGGCACCGCTGATGTGTGCCGGCGTCACGGTGTTCGCGCCACTGTTGCGCTACGCCAATGGCGCGACTCGCGTCGGCGTGATCGGCATCGGGGGACTGGGTCACCTCGCCGTGCAGTACGCGCGTGCACTCGGGTGCCACGTGACGGCATTCACGACTTCGGCCGACAAGGAGGCCGAGGCGCGCGAGCTCGGCGCACACCACGTGGTGAACACGAGCGAGCCCGGCGCGCTCGCCGCACGCGCAGGAAGCTGTGACCTGCTGCTCTGCACCGTCAGCGCCGACCTGCCGTGGAACGACTACCTCGCCGTGCTGCGTCGCAACGGGAAGCTCTGCCTACTCGGCTTTCCCGAGCACGAAGTCTCGCTCGCCGCGGTGCCCTTCGTGTTCGCGCAGCGGAGCCTCGTGTCGAGCGGCATCGGGTCGCGGCTGGAGATCACCCGGATGCTGGACTTCTCCGCGCTCCACGGCATCCGTCCGCAGGTGGAGCTGTTCCCGATGCGGGAGGTGAACTCCG
>DASTGQ010000133.1:0-4433 GCA_035718985.1 Gemmatimonadaceae bacterium | reverse complement strand
GTGAGCGAGTACTCGCGCCCAGCGGGTCCGACGACCAGGCAGCGCTGGGCCATCGCCTCGGTGGCCATCCTGGCCATCCTGCTCGTCGTGAGTGGCTCGGCAGCGTTGATCTCACGCCACTCGACGCGTGTCAGCACGACGAGCGCCGGCACCATCGCGACGACCACCGCGCGCGCGCCGGCCCCGAAGCCCATCGTGACTGCGCCCGTGGTGGTGGCACCCCCAACCGATTCCACCCAGGCCAGCCCGCCCGCGGATTCCGCGCAGATGGCAGCGGCGGCGGCGTGGATGGACTCCCTCCGCGCGGCCAATCCGCTACGGCGGACACCGCCGCGCGAGGCGACGCCGGCGTCCACGGCCGCGTCGGCGTCCGCCGGCGCAGAATCAGTGCGCAGCACGACGCCCCGCACGACGCGCGATTCGATTCCCCAGCGGGTGATCACCAGCGTCACCGACAGCATCTTCAACTTCCGCGGGGCGACCCCGCGCAGCGACACGACGCGGAGAGATACCCTGCGACCGGTCCCACAGAAGCCGAGGCAGTGAGCGGGCCCGTCACGCCCGCTCCGGCTCGGGCCCGCGTCGAGTCGGTCGACCTGCTTCGCGGCGTCATCATGATCCTGATGGCGCTGGACCACACGCGCGACTACTTCGGCGCGGCGTCGGTGAACCCCACGGCCATCGCCACCACCACCGTGGCGTTGTTCTTCACGCGCTGGGTCACGCATTTCTGCGCACCGGTCTTCTTCCTCCTCACGGGCACCGGCGCCTTCCTGGCGCTGCGACGCCGGTCGGTGGCCGGCCTCTCCCGCTTCCTGTTCACCCGTGGACTCTGGCTCATCTTCCTCGAGCTCGTCGTCGTCCGCTGCCTCGGCTGGCAATTCAACTTCGACTACCGCATCACCGTGCTCACGGTGCTCTGGGCGCTCGGCTGGGCGATGATCGTGCTCTCGGCGCTCGTGTGGCTGCCGGCGAGCGTCGTCGGTGCCATCGGCGCGGCGATGATCGTGATACACAACGCGTTCGATGGCGTGCGGGCCGCGTCCCTCGGTGCCCTGGCTCCGCTCTGGACCGCGCTGCATGCGCCCGGTGTCCTCTGGTCCGACGGAACCCATACGCTCTTCGCCGCCTACGTGCTCGTGCCGTGGGTGGGAGTCACCGCGGTTGGCTATTCACTCGGCCAGGTGTATCGATGGGAGCCGGAGCGACGGCGGCGTTTCCTCGTACGCCTGGGAGCGGCGCTCGTCGTCGCCTTCCTCGCGCTTCGCATGGTGAACATCTATGGCGATCCCTCCCGCTGGTCGGCGCAACGGTCAGCTACGTTCACGGCGCTGTCGTTCATCAACACCACCAAGTATCCGCCGTCGCTGTTGTACCTGCTGATGACGCTCGGGCCGGCGCTGCTCTTCCTGCGCGCGGTGGACAGCGGGCTTCCGCGCGGCCTCCGGCCGGCGCTGGTGTTCGGCAAGGTGCCGATGTTCTACTACGTGCTGCACATCGTGCTCCTCCACCTGCTCGCGGTCGTGGCATGCGTCGCACGGTACGGTTCGCCGCACTGGATGTTCGAGTCGCCGTCGATCGACAAGTATCCCGTCACCCAGCCCGCAGGGTGGCCTGCCCCGCTGCCGGTGGTGTGGCTGGTCTGGATCCTCGTCGTGGTGCTGCTTTACCCACTGTGTCGCTGGTTCGCCGGAGTGAAGCGGCGGCGCACCGACTGGTGGCTCAGCTACCTCTGACCAGCCTCGCTTCGGCGAGTCGGGCGTTCCATATTCGCGTTACCTACCCGACCCGAGGAGCCCACGCATGGGTGTCTACGTCCCGCCCGTTCCGCCGCGCCCGACCAAGTACTGCCACGCCTGCGGCCAGACCATCGATTCCATGGCGGTCGTCTGTCCCAAGTGCGGCGTCATGCAATCCACGGCGCTCATGGAACCGGAGAGCGACAAGCGCATCCTGCCGGCGTTCATCCTCTGCTTCGTGCTCGGCGTCTTCGGCGCGCACCGCTTCTACGTGGGCAAGACGATGAGCGGCATCCTGCAGCTCCTCACCTTCGGCGGCCTGGGGCTGTGGACGCTCTACGACCTGATCATGATCGTCATCGGCAACTTCACCGACGACGAGGGGAACCGGATCACGGAGTGGACGTAGCGTCGTCCCGCGCGTGAGCACGAGTCGCCCGCAGGCGCGTACGGCTCCCGTCGGGCATCTGCGCTCCTCGCGCGGGCAGGCTGGCCACTCAGTCGAAGGGATTACGGATCATACGGATCGTGCGGATGCCACGGATTGTCTCATGGCCGGGATGCGTCCCTTCTTCCCCGATGATTCTTTTTTTTTGGAACGGAAACCAGAACGATCAGTACTTCGGGATGGACGGGTCCACCTCGTCGCTCCAGCGCAGGATGCCGCCGACGACGTTGGTGGCCCTCAAGCCTGCGGCGGCGAGCTGCCGCGCGGCGGTCTCGCTGCGCTTGCCCGAGCGGCAGTAGACGACGATCTCCCTGGACGCATCCAGCTTCGGGATCTCGTCCTCGAGCGTGCCGAGCGGGACGAGGCGCGCTCCCTCGATGCGACCGAGCTTCCACTCGTACGGCTCGCGCACATCGAGCAGGGTGAAGTCCTCGTGCGCCGCGAGCCGCTTCGCCAGGTCGCGCGGCGTGATCTCGCCAAACGTCTCGTCCTTTGCCATCGTGCCTCCCGGCATTCCGCAGAACGCCTCGTAGTCCACCAGCTCCGTGATCTCGCGCGTGCCGCACGCCGGACACTTCGGATCGCGCGGCACCTTCACCGTGTGGAACCGCATGCCGAGCGTGTCGATCAGCAGCAGTCGGCCAGCCAGCGTGTCGCCGATGCCGAGAATGAGCTTCAGCGTTTCCGTTGCCTGGATCGTGCCGACGAGGCCCGGCAGCACACCGAGCACTCCCCCTTCCGCGCAGCTCGGCACGAGGCCCGGCGGTGGCGGGTGCGGAAAGAGGCAGCGGTAGCACGGCCCGTCCCCGCTCGAGAACACCGACGCCTGGCCCTCGAAGCGGAAGATCGAGCCGTACACGTTCGGCTTGCCGAGCATCACGCACGCGTCGTTCACCAGGTAGCGCGTGGGGAAGTTGTCGGTGCCGTCCACGATGATGTCGTAGGCGCCGAGGATCTCCAGCGCATTCGCGGAGGTGAGCTGCACGCGGTGCGTCTCGACGATCACGTGCGGGTTGAGGTCCACGATGCGGTCACGCGCCGAGTCGATCTTGGGGCGGCCGACGTCACTCGTGCCGTGGAGCACCTGCCGCTGGAGGTTGGACAGGTCCACCGTGTCGAAGTCCACGATGCCGAGCGTGCCCACGCCGGCGGCGGCGAGATAGAGCGCCGTGGGCGAGCCGAGCCCGCCCGCGCCGATGAGGAGGACCCGCGCATTGCGGATGCGCTTCTGTCCCTCGAGCTCGACGTCCGGAAGGATGAGGTGCCGGCTGTAGCGAAGCAGCTCGTCGTGCGAGAGGTCGATGCTCACCCGTGGTTCACCCGCCGCTCACCGCGGCGACGATCATGATCGTGTCGCCGTCGTGAAGCGGAGTCGCCAGCCCGGACGCAAACCGGATGCTCTCCTCGCCGACGAAGATGTTCACGTGCTCGCGCACGTCGCCCTGCTCGGTGACCACGCGATCGAGCACCGCCGGCCAGCGCCGTCCAAGCTCCGCGAGCGCGTCGGCCACGGTGGTGCAGCGAGTCTCGAGCTGGAGCGTGCTGCTCCCCCGTGAGTAGGTGAGCAGCGCGCGCGGCAGGACGACGGAGACTGCCATGCGGATCAGGCCTGCGCGCCGCTGCGTCCGACGACGAACGCCTTGACGCAGGTGATGGAGGGCAGCGCATCGGCGATGGCGTTCCAGCTGTCGCCGTCGTCGTTGGAGGCGTAGACCTTGCCGCTTCGGGTGCCGAAGTAGATGCCCGCCTTGTCGTGCGAGTCGGCGGTGAGCGCGTCACGCACGACCGTTTCGAACGCGTCCTGCTGCGGCAGGCCGTTGGTGAGCGGCTCCCACGACGCGCCCGCGTCACGCGTGCGATAGACGCGCATCTTCGCCTCCGGCGTGCAGCGGAACTCGTCCGACTGCATCGGCACGATGTAGACCGTGTCCGTGTCGTGCGGGTGCATCTGCATGGCGAAGCCGAAGTCCGACGGGACGCCGTTGGCGATATCCGTCCAGGAGTCGCCCGCGTCGTCGCTGCGGTAGAGTCCCCAATGGTTCTGGAGGAAGAGTCGCTCCGGCCTGGCCGGATGATTCACCACCTTGTGCACGCACTGTCCGAACTCCGGGTACTGGTTCGGCAGGTAGACGGCACGCACGCCGGCATTGCGCGGCCGCCAGGTGCGGCCCCCGTCGTCGGTGCGGTAGTTCCCCGCCGTGGAGATGGCGATGAGCATCCGCTGGTGATCGTCGGACATCGGGACG
>DASTGQ010000132.1:0-2797 GCA_035718985.1 Gemmatimonadaceae bacterium | reverse complement strand
CCCGTCGTCGAGGAGCAGGCTGCGCATCAGATCGCCCAGGCGCGCCACCGCCCGCACCGCCGCCTTCGGGTCTCCGGTGCGGATGAGCGAGGAGATGGTGTTGAGCGCGTTGAAGAGGAAGTGCGGGTGCATGCGCGCTTCCAGCGCCTCCATGCGCGCGGAGAGCAGCCGCGCCTCCAGCTCGCTGCGCCGAAGCTGCTCCCGCGCGGAGATGCGGTGATAGGCGAGCGCATGCCCCACCGCGACCACCGCGGCATAGGAGAAGACGTCGATGAACGACTCGGCGATCATCGCCGTGCCCAGGCCGGGCGCGACCCGGCCGCCGAACAGCTTCGCCAGCGCGTACGTGGGCGGCGCGCTCACGACCACGCTCCCCAGCGCCGCGGCGGCGTGGACGGCGGCGTTCACGCCCCGCTTTCCGCGCTCGAGCGGAAACCCCTCCGCCAGCGCGAGGATGGCCGGGGTGATCAGCGCCCACATCCAGCAGCTGATCAGCGGCTCGATGGCGATGCTGACCCGGTGCCCCGTGGCCAGCGCCTGCAAAGGAAAGCGCGCGTAGAAGAGGAGCGCGAGGGCGGTCCAGGCGCAAAACGCGACGCCGAGCTGCCGGGCGATCCTCACCATGCGCGCCTCCGGGACAAGTGTAGCGGAAGAACAGGCCTCGCCGGGCGCCGCTCGGCGAGGCGTTTTGACGCTCCCTGTATTCTCAAGGCTCGGGTGCGGGAGAGGACGAGCCGCCGTCGGCGACGAAGCGCCAGGCGCCGTCGGCCGCGCGGACCCAGCGCGTCAGGTACTTGCTCCAGGTCTTCACCACGCTGCCGTCCGGCATCGTGTACGAGTCCACGGCGGTGCCGACGGTGTATGCGAGGTCGCCGCTGGCCGCCGCTCCGGCATGGACCGGCGCCCAGTCCAGCACTTCGGCGGGCGTCCAGCCCGCGTAGGCGTCGGCGATCTCCTGGCGACCTTCCAGGCCGACGAAGTTTCCCCCGAACACCATCATGAAGTCGCTGGCATAGGTGGGGAAGGCGATGGAATAGCCCTGCGCGACCGAGAGGGCCGCGAACGCCGTGTCGGCAGCCGCGACGGACCTTCGCTGCTCCTCCATGCCGCCCTCGTGCGGCACGCCGCCTGCGCCCGCGCCGTCTGCCAGCAGCGGGAACCCTGCGCGCACCGGGAGCCGGCGGATCGAGCTGCGGCTGTGGTACGCGGTGATGCGGAAGTCTTCGCCGTCCTCGCGCTCCCACACCGCGACGTAGGCGCCATAGGACGCGGCGCCGTCGGGGGCGATGCGCGAGAGCCAGCCAAAGGTGAAGCCGAAGTTCCCGTCCGCCGAGACGTCACCCCCGGCCAGCGTGCGGGAGAGCTGCGTGTGCTGCGGGTCGGGATTTTCCGCGGCGAGCGCCTCGCGGATGTCGTGCCTGCCGCGCACGAGGTCCATTCCGGGTGCGAGATACACGGCATTTCCGCGCATGGCCTGGAGCACGCCGTCGACGGGCCCCAGCCGCTCGATGGCGGCGGTGTGGGCCGCGTCCGCCGCGAACAACCCGGCGCGGCGATCCGTCGACAATGCTGCGGACGAGGCGGTCAAAGAATCCGTCGCGCTGCCGCCGCAGGCCGCGGCAACGACGACGAGGACGAAGGCAAGACGAGACATCGTGTTTCTCCTTGGGTGGCGCGGACCAGCCCGCGCGGGAGACGGGATAGACGTCCCGGGCGCGACAGTCCCGCGCTCAGCAGCCACCCGGCCCTGCCCTGCCGTGAGCCGGCCTGGACGCGCAGCGAACGCGTCGTACGCCGTCAGGGGTGGGACGTTCGTGGAGGCAACGCCCTGCCGGCGCGAATCATCGGGTGGGCCGTGGCATCTGCACGGTGCGGAATGCCGGACCATGCGGTCTGGCGCGTGAGGTCAAGTGCTCCAGCCAAACCGTTGCCTCGTGGTCGCCGTCCTCCTCGCCGCTGGGTGCTCGTCCGGAGCTGGCGAGCACGTTGCGCCCCTTCGGGCCTCGCTGACCGCGGCGGAGAGCGCCGTTTTCGTCGGCGGGCGCACGCGCCTGATCGCGTCATTCGACGGGGACGAGGCCGGCATCGATGGAGTCGGGCCCGTCGAGAACGGCGTCCCCGTGGAAACCCCACCGCTCTCGCGGGCGACCACGTTCACGCTGCGCGTCCGCCGTGGCCAGGAGCACGCGGAGGCGCAAGCCACCGTCGAGGCCAGATACCGGAATGCGTTTCGCATCCTGCGCGACGCTCCGATCGCGCAGACCACGCACCTTGCCGCGCCTCTGCCCGATGGCCGCGCGATCCTGATGGGGGGAAACACCTCCGAGACGCCCAACGTGCCCGACAGCACGCTGACGCAGGTGTTCGATCCGGCGACGGAGACGTTCGCGCGCGGGCCGGAGTTGCTCTTTTCCGCCGCTGCGCACGAGTTCACCTCCCTCGTCCAGCTCTCGAGCGGCGGCTTCCTGCTCGCGGGCGGCGGCATCAATGCCGGGCTTGGCGGACGCACGTCGGCGGCCACGCAGATGTTCGATCCGGCCGGCGCACGATTCGTCGAGGTCGGAGACGCCGTGGTCAGTGGCGTCTCCGGCAGGACGTCGGTGCCGCTCGGCGACGGGGGCGCTCTCCTGACCGGAGGGTTCGTCAGCAATCGCGCGGAACGCTACGATCCGGTGACGACGAAATGGCGCGCCGTCGGAAGCATGCTTCACGTCCGCGGCGGACACACCGCCACGCTGCTGCGCGACGGTCGCGTGCTCATCGCGGGCGGCTCGACTTGCTGCGAGCAACCGGCTCC
>DASTGQ010000131.1:0-3715 GCA_035718985.1 Gemmatimonadaceae bacterium | reverse complement strand
GGGGCTTTCCCGCCTTGGACATGAGATCGACCTTGGCGCCGTCGCGATAGGCGAGACAGCGGAAGCCGTCCCACTTGGGCTCGTACTGCCAGTCCTTGCCCGTTGGCAGCTCGTCCACGAGGCGCGCTTCCATCGGCGGGTAGCGGCGCGTGAGGGGAAGGGTCACAGCACGCGCTCCAGCTTGAACCGTCCGCGCGCGGCGAGGAGCGGCTTCCACAGGTCGCCGAGCTTCTTCAGGCGCGCGGGGACGTTGTCGATGCGGAAGTCCGTGATGGCGACGCCCTTCTCCACTTCCTTCCAGGTGAGCGGGGTGGACACGGGTGCCCGCGGCTTGGGGCGGGGCGAGTAGATGGATGCGAGGGTGCGTCCCCACGCGTTCTGGTTGTAGTCGACGAGGATGCGTCCCTTGGGCCGCTGGGCGATGCGATACTCGGCGGTGAGCAGCTTCGGGTGCTTCGCGGCGAGCGCCTGGGCGAATGCCTTCGCGAAGGTCCACACCTCCTTCTGCTTCGGGCCGCGGACGATGGGGGTGTAGATGTGCACGCCGGACGAGCCGGTGGTCTTCACGAGCGGCTCCATGCCGAGCGTCTCGAGCGCGTCGCGCACGACGAGGGCGGCGTCGAGCACCTTCGCGAAGTTCGCGTTGGGGACGGGGTCGAGGTCGAAGTGCAGGTAGTCGGGGCGGTCGACGTCGTCACAGCGGGCGTACCACTGGTTGAGGTCGATGCAGCCGAGGTTGACCACCCAGAGGAGCGACGCGAGGTCGTTGACGACCGGGAAGTCGATCACGCTTCCGGATGCGTGTTCGATGGCGCAGGTCTCCAGCCAGTCCGGGTGCGGCTCCGGGACGCGCTTCATGAAGAAGCACTTGCCCTTGGCGCCGTTGGGATATCGCTTCATCACCATGGCGCGGTCGCGCAGGTGCGGCAGCAGCCAGGGAGAGACGTCGGCGTAGTACTGGAGGAGGTCGCGCTTGGTGATGCCGCTCTCGGGCCAGAAGAGCTTGCCGAGGTTGGTGAGGGTCAGCCGGCGGCGAGCGACGGTGAGCTCGACGTCGCCGTCGGTGTCGGGGATCTGGAGAGGTTTCCGCGGTGCCATGGCGGGCACAGGAGGCAAGTCCTGTGCATCCTCGGTCGCACGACGAGCCTGAACAGCGGGAGGAACGGAAAAGGCCGGAAAAAAGGAACAAGCCGGATCAAACAAATAAATATTGTTTGATCCGGCTTTTATCCGGTTCTTCTGTCAGATCCGATCATCCCGCTTTTTCCTTCGACAGCGGAATCAGCTCCTCGCGAGAGCCAGCTCGCTGGTGCAGTGGGAGCAGCGGGTGGCGGCTTCGTCGATGGCCATGCGGCAATAGGGGCAGGTGCGCACCGGGGCCTTGGCGCCGGCGGGCTTGATGAACGCCTTGCTGATGCGCCAGACGATGAAGCCGATGACGAGGAAGTCGATCACCGCGCCGAAGAAGTCGCCGATGCTCAATACCACCGACCCGATGTGCCAGGTCGCGGTGCGCCATCCGCCCGCTGGCACGGCGAAGGTCACGATGGGCATGATGATGTCGGTGACGAGCGCCGTCACCACCTTGGCCAGCGCCGCGCCGATGACGACGGCGAGGGCGAGCGAGAGGACATTCTCCTTGATGAGGAACGCCTTGAACTCACGCCACATGGGGGACCTCGACTGATCGGGTGGACCGGCGAGCGACGAGCGATGCCGGAGAAGATGCGCGACGCTTCGACAAGCGAAAGGGCCGGCCTCCTGGAAGGAAGCCGGCCCTCTGCCCGCGCTGGACTGCGGTGCGAGCTCGGGATCCTGCGGCGTCATGGTCGCCGCATCAGGTCACGCCTTGAGCACCACCTTCTCGCAGTGGTCCGCCTTGTTGAGGAACATCTCGTAGCCTTTGGGGGCATCGGAGAGGTTCATCGTGTGGGTGATGACGAAGCTCGGGTCGATGTCGCCGTTCTGGATCTTCTCGAGCAGGGTGGGCATGTACTTCTGCACGTGACACTGCCCGGTGCGGAGCGTGAGCGAGCGATTCATCAGCGACCCGATCGGGAACATGTCCATGAACCCGGCGTAGACGCCGATCACCGAGACGGTGCCCCCGTTGCGGCACGAGGTGATGGCCTGGCGGATCGCGGCGCCACGATCGGTGGTCATCTTGAGCGCCTGCTTGGTGCGGTCCATCGCGTACTCGATGCCATGGCTGTGCGCCTCCATGCCGACGGCGTCGATGCAGGCATCCGGACCGCGACCACCGGTGAGCTCAGTGAGCGTCTCCACGACGCTGTCCACTTCCTCGTAGTTGATGGTGATGGCGCCACACTTCTCGCGTGCCATCTGCAGACGGTACGGAAAGCGATCGATGGCGTACACGCGCTCGGCGCCCATCATGTAGGCGCTGGCGATGGCGAACTGGCCGACCGGGCCGCACCCCCACACCGCCACCACGTCACCCGGCTTGATGTTCGCCATGTCTGCGCCCATGTAGCCGGTGGGGAAGATGTCCGACAGGAAGAGCACCTGCTCGTCGGTGAGTCCCTCGGGCACCTTGATCGGACCGACGTCGGCGAATGGCACGCGCGCATACTCCGCCTGGCCGCCAGCGTAACCACCGAGCATGTGGGTGTAGCCGAAGATGCCGGCCGGCGAATGCCCCATCATCTTCTCGGCGATGGCGCGGTTGGGGTTGGAGTTCTCGCAGCAGGAATACAGCTCCGCCTTGCAGGCGTTGCAGTTGCCGCAGGCGATGGGGAAGGGGACGACGACGCGGTCGCCGACCTTGAGCTTCTTCACGTTGCGCCCGACCTCCATGACCTCGCCCATGAACTCGTGGCCGAGGACGTCACCGGGCTCGAGGAAGGGGATCATGGCGTCATAGAGGTGCAGGTCCGAGCCGCAGATGGCCGTGGACGAGATCTTCACGATGCAATCGCCCTGGTTGAGGATCTGCGGATCCGGCACGTTCTGCACCTCCACCTTCTTCTTTCCCATCCAGCAGGTTGCCTTCATCTGAACCACCTCTATTGAGTCGCAGTCGAGACGCGCCGGCCAATCGTGGCCGGCGCCGATGAATCACGCCGAAGGCTGCTGCCCGTCCTGCGCCGAGGCGCGTGACGGCTGCGCGGGATGCGGTCCCTTGTGGATGGACGAGTCGGAGTGCACCTCCTCGCCCAGCTCCATGATCTGCTTGAAGATGTTGAGCTGGTTCTCGACCTTCACGCCCGGCACGTCGCGGAAGATCCGCGCGAGGCGGTTGCCCACCGCGCCACCGGGCACCTGGTACTCGATGACCGCGCGCACCTCGGTGCCGCGATTACCCGGTGCGGGGGAGAACTCCACGCGGCCGTGGCCGGTGATGTCGGAGACACCGATGGTGCGCCACGAGAGCAGCTTGTTGGGCTGGTCCTCCACGAGCTGCACGTCCCAGTGGACGGAAAGGCCATGCGACGAGCCCGCGCTCCAGCGCGAGGTGTCTTCACCGGTGTTCTGCACGCTGTCGAGATGCTTCATGAACCGCGGCAGGTTCTCGAAGTTGCGCCACTGCGCGTAGACCTCCTCCACCGGGCGATTCACGGTGATGCTCTTCTTCACCCGGAGTCCCTCGGACTGCTTCGTGACTTCCACCTTCGGCGTCGTCACCTTGAGCTGCTCGGTGGCGTACGCGTCGAGCAGGCCGGCCCCCACCACGACCGCGGTGGCGAGCAGCGCG
>DASTGQ010000130.1:0-2314 GCA_035718985.1 Gemmatimonadaceae bacterium | reverse complement strand
CGCCCGAGCGCATCCAGAAGGCGCTCGAGACGCGTGTCATCGAGATCGCGCCGCTCGCCTTCATGCGCGGCCGCACGCTGAGCGACGCGTTCGTCATCCTCGACGAGGCGCAGAACGCCACGGCGCTTCAGATGAAGATGTTTCTCACGCGCCTCGGCGTGAACTCGCAGATCGTCATCACGGGCGACAAGACCCAGATCGACCTGCCGAAGCGCGAGGAATCGGGTCTGATGCAGGTGGAGCGGATCCTCCCCGGCATCGAGGGAATCGCCTTCCACTACTTCTCGGACGCGGACGTCGTGCGACACCGCCTGGTGCGCGACATCATCAAGGCGTACGCGGAGGACGGAGACTAGGACGTGAACCTGCGGGAGCAGCTCGAGGGCGCCTCGGGAGCAAGTCAGCCCGCCCGTCATCGGGACGCCGTGAACGCGGCCCTCGCCGTCGCGGGCGTGCTCCTGCTCGCCGCCGTGGTCACCTTCGGACTCGGTGGCGCCGCGAGCTCGCGCTCCACCTTCGGCTGGGTGGGAGCGTATCTCGCGAATGCGCTGCTGCTCGGCGGCCTCGTGCTCGCGCTGCGACTGGGCCGGCCACCGGTGTTCGCGAGTCGTCCGTCCCTCGCGCTGCTCATGGGAATGACGCTGCTCGTCGTCATCGTCGCTGCGGTCGCGACGCACGTGCGTCCGGACGCCCCGGAGCTCGTGCCGGTGGCGTTCATCGGGGTCGTGACAAGCGCGCTCTACGACCGCCGCATGAGCGTCGCGACGGTCGCGCTCGTCGTCGCGCTCATCGTCGCGCAGCCGGCATATGGCGGCGATGCGGCGCTGTTCGTCCTGCTCATCTCGGGCGGGGCCGGCGCGCTCGTCGTGCGGCCGACCTCGCAGCGAGACGAGTCGTACGTCTGGATGCTCTTCATCGCCCTGGCGACGGCGGCGATGCTCGCGGCGACAGGGCTCGCGGCCGGCCAGTCGCCGCATGCGCTGCTCTACGCGGTGGCGCGCGCCGCGGGCACGTCGGTGGTGAGCGTGATGGCCGCCATGCTCCTGATGCCGTTCGCCGAACGTCTCACCGGACGCGAGACGCACCTCACCCTGCTGGAGTGGGGTGACCTCAACCGCCCGCTGCTGCAGCGCCTCAGCCTCGAGGCGCCGGGTACCTACGCGCACACCATCGCCATCGCGAATCTCGCCGAGGCGGCTTGTCGGGCGATCGGCGCCAACGCGCTGCTCGCGCGGGTGGGCGCCTACTATCATGACATCGGCAAGCTGGCCAAGCCGCAGTACTTCGTGGAGAACCAGCCGCGCGGCCGCAACGTGCACGACAAGCTGAAGCCCAGCACCAGCGCGTCCATCATCCGCAACCACATTCGCGAGGGACTCGAGCTCGCGGAGGCGGAGCACGTGCCCGTCTCCGTCCGGGCCTTCATCACCGAGCATCACGGGACCGGGACGATCGCGTACTTTCTCGAGAAGGCGCGCGAGCGTGACGGCGCCGTGCCGAATGCCGCCGAGTACACGTATCCCGGCCCGGTCCCCCAGAGTGCCGAGACCGCCGTCGTGATGCTCGCCGACGGCGTGGAAGCCGCGGCCCGGTCGCTGGCCGACCCGACGCCGGAGCGCATCCGCGAGGTGATCGAGAACGTGGTGCGCCAGCGGCTGGAGCAGGGGCAGCTCCGCGACGCGCCCCTCACGCTGCGCCAGCTCAGCGTCGTGAAGCGGGAGTTCGCGCGCGTCCTCGGCGGCATGTACCATGGACGCGTCGATTATCCGACGCCGAGCGTGCCGGTCGAGGCCGTTCAGCGGTGAGCCGCGTCGTGGACGTCGCCACGGAATCGGTCCGCATTCCGGTGTCCCGCTCACGCGTCGCGCAGCTGACCGATCGCGTGCTGCGCGCCGAGGGCGTGCGCGACGCGGCGCTGTCGGTGACCTTCGTGAGTGACCGTCGCATCGCCGCGCTCAACTGGCAGCATCTTCGGCACCGCGGACCGACTGACGTGATTTCCTTCGGATTCGAGCGGGCGTGGAAGGACGCTCCACTGACCGGCGACATCTACATCGCGCCCGATGTCGCGCGACGCAACGCGCGTGTCGCGGGGCGCGGAATGCGCGAGGAGCTTCTGCGACTCGTGGTGCATGGGGTGCTGCACGTGCTCGGTCACGATCACCCCGAGGGTGAGGCGCGGTACGAGTCGCCGATGTGGCGGCGCCAGGAGGCGTTGCTCGACGCCGAGCTGCACGGCGAGAGCGTGGCATGAGCACCCTGCCGCTCGTCGTCGGCGCGGCGGCCGTGCTGCTCGCCGGCCTCACGGCTGCCG
>DASTGQ010000129.1:0-2862 GCA_035718985.1 Gemmatimonadaceae bacterium | reverse complement strand
GCGGTTTATCGGCAACCGCTCGAGCGGGAAGATGGGGGCGGCGCTGGCCCGCGCGGCGAAAGAGGCGGGGCATGAGGTGACGCTGCTGCTGGGAACGGGGGCCGGGGATGTGAAAATCGAAGGCGTGCGTGTCGAGCGGTTTGAATCGACGGCCGACCTCGAAAAATTGCTGCAAGCGCACTGGCCGGGGCACGACGTGCTGCTGATGGCGGCGGCGGTGGCGGCCTCGCTCTACATTCTCGTGCGACGCGTGGGGCGCACGCGCCAGGCGGTGGGGGAGATCACCGCCGTCACGTCGCATCAGGACGGGCAGATCCTCGGCGTGGAGGTGTGCCTGAAGGATCGCTGGGCCGGGCACGAAGCGGGGCAGTTTGCCTTCGTGACCTTCGACGCGGCCGAGGGGCCACACCCGTTCACCATCTCGAATACGTGGAAGGACGACGGCCGGCTCGTCTTCCTCATCAAGGGGCTCGGCGACTACACGCGCGAGTTGCCGACATCACTGAAGACGGGATCCCTCGTCACGGTGGAGGGTCCGTACGGCCAGTTCAACTTCCGCGGCTCACACGAGCGGCAGATCTGGGTGAGCGCGGGGATCGGCATCACGCCGTTCATCGCTCGCATGCAGGAGCTGGCGGCGAACCCGGACCTGCGAGACGTGGATCTCTATCACGCCACCGCGGACCGCGACGCACACGCCGTGAAGCAGCTCCGCCGCCTCGCCGCTTCGGCGCGTGTACGGCTGCACGTGTGGGTAGCCGCGGAGCAGGGGCGCCTCACCGGCACGAAGATCATGCAGGAGCTTCCCGACTGGCGGTCAGCGGACATCTGGTTCTGCGGCCCGGTGGTGTTCGGCAAGGAGCTCCGCAAGGAGCTTACGCAGGCCGGCCTTCCCGCGAGTGCGTTTCACCAGGAGCTGTTTCACCTGCGGTAGCGCCGTGCGCGGCGAGCGGATGCAGGTGCGCGAGGAACCAGTCGCGCGCCCGTTCGGCCACGAGCTCCAGGGTGCCCGGCTCCTCGAACAGGTGGGTCGCGCCGGGAATGAGCTCGAGCCGCACCTCGCCATGCATGGCGGCGCGGGCGCGCTCGTTCAGCTCGATCACCTGCTCGTCGCGCGCGCCGACGAGGAGCAGCGTCGGCGCCTCCACGCGCGTGAGCGCCGCGCCCGCGAGATCGGGGCGGCCGCCGCGCGAGACCACGGCCCCCACGCGGTGCGGCCGAGCCGCGGCGGCGACGAGCGCTGCGCCGCCACCGGTGCTCGCCCCGAAGAGTCCTACGGGCTGCATCGCAAGCTCGGGCGTCGTACCGAGCCAATCGATGGCGCCAGCAAGCCGCTCGGCGAGCAGCGGGATGTCGAAGCGCAGGTGGCGCGTGACGAGATCGACGCGTTCTTCGGCTGGGGAGAGCAGGTCGAGCAGGAGCGTGGCGAGACCTGCCGCGCGAAGTACGTCGGCGACGTAGATGTTGCGCGGGCTGAAGCGGCTGCTGCCGCTACCATGGGCGAACAGCACCACGCCGTGCGGGTTCGTCGGCACCGCGAGCGTGCCATCCAGGGCCACCCCCCCGACGGTCAGGGTGATCGTTCGTTCGGTGTGGTCGGGTTCGTAGGCGGGCATCGTCGGCTCCTCCGCGAGGGCTGAGGGCCACGAACGCTGCATAGGGCGCGCCGGCCGTCATGCTGCGAAGAAGGCCATCACCGCTCGAGCGGCCGCCGAGCCGTTCACCCACACCGCGAGCGCTGGCGCTGCGTCTGCGTATGCCCCCTGGTGCCCACTGGTGTGAAAGCGCTCGATGCAGATGTAGATTTTTAGGAACGTCTGCACGACGTCGATGACCAGCCGCGTCCGGTCGGTGTGGCGCGACCGGAAGCGGGGCGAGGATGGCCAGCAGTCCCCCCCCGTGACGACCCGGATGCGTCCCCAGGCAAGACCGGGAGGCGAGTCTCCCAACCCACCACCACACGTCCGTGATCAAGCTCATCGTCGCCGTCAAGCGAAACCCCGCCATGTCACCGGCGGAATTCCACGCGTACTGGCGCACCGTGCATTCCGGAAAGGTGCGAGCCCTCGACGCCACACGGCGGTACGTGCGCCGATACGTCCAGGCGCATACCCTCGACGCGGAATATGTGGGTGGCGAGCCGGCGTTCGATGGGACGGCCGAGCTGTGGTTCGACTCCGTCGCCGACAAGGACGCCTTCTATTCGGATGCTGACTATCTCGCCACGGTGCGGCCGGACGAGATGGTATTCGCAGACCTGGCCGCATCGCGCTTCTTCGTGACCAGCGAGGAAGAGGTCGAGCTCTGACGCTTGGCGCGGCTGCTGAGCCGCGCTTAGTTTTCTCCCTGTCGCGGCGATCACTGTACTGGCTGATCGCCGTGCCGCGTATCAGCACCACCTCGCCCGGGTGGCGGAATCGGTAGACGCAGGGGACTCAAAATCCCCCAGCCCTCGCGGGCTATACGAGTTCGAGTCTCGTCCCGGGTACTCCCTATTTCGCCGGCGCCAGGTAGTCCTGCGCCGCCACGATCTGCCACCCTCCGCGCCCCTTCACCCACGTGTCCGTGAAGCGGTAGCGGTGCAGGAAGGGCCCGCCTGTTCCACGCCCGCGCACGACCAGCCAGCCCGTGACGACGGCCGTCGTCGGGCCGAACAGGTGCACCTCCATTCCCTCGTTGCGCGCCGACGTCGCCGTGTCGCTTCCCTCGGCCACGTCGTGAAGCACGGCGCTGCGCCGCGAGAGCTGGTCGTTCTCCGTGTACACGAACTTCGGCGCGAGCAGCCGCTCGAAAAGCGCCCGGTCGCGCTTCACGAGCCCCGCCGCCCATTGATTCTCCAGGCGCGTGAGCTCGGCCGTGGGA
>DASTGQ010000128.1:0-3407 GCA_035718985.1 Gemmatimonadaceae bacterium | reverse complement strand
CATGCTGACGAGACTCATCGTACGACTACGGCCGGCGCCGGGAGCGTCCCGAGGCCGGCCGTAAACCGATGAGCCAAAAGGCCGAAGAACGGTCTATCCCAGGTAGCTCTCCAGCGCCCGCGCCCGCGACACGTGCCTCAGCCGCGACAGCGCCTTCTCCTTGATCTGTCGCACCCGCTCCCGGGTGATGCCGAGGAGTGCGCCGATCTGCTCGAGCGTCATCGGCTCCTCGCCATCGAGGCCGAAGTAGAGGCGCAGGATCTTGGACTCGCGCTCCTTCAGGTGCGCGAGCGCTTCCTCGATGCTCTCGGTCAGCGCCTTCTCGAACGTCTGTTCGTCCGGCGTCGGGTTGACGTTGTCAGGGAGGTAGTCGAGCAGGCGGTTGTCCTCGCCCGGCGTCATCGGCGCATCGAGGGAGAGGTGCGTCTGCGAGATGGACATCGTCTTCGCGACTTCCTCTTCCGTGATGTCCATTCCCTCGGCGATCTCGGCGTGCGTCGCCTGGCGGCCGAGCTCCTGGAGGAGGAAGCTCGCGCGCTTGCCGATGCGGTGCAGCGTGCCGGCGCGGTTCAGCGGCACGCGGACGATGCGACTCTGCTCGGCGAGCGCCTGGAGGATGGCCTGGCGGATCCACCACACGGCGTAGGAGATGAACTTGATCCCCTTCGTCTCGTCGAACTTGTGGGCGGCGCGGATGAGGCCGAGGTTGCCCTCGTTGATCAGGTCCGAGAGCGAGACGCCCTGGTTCTGGTACTTCTTGGCGACGCTGACGACGAAGCGCAGGTTGGAGCGCACGAGCTTGTCGAGCGCTTCCTGATCGCCCACGCGAATCTTCTGCGCGAGAGCCACCTCATCCTCGCGAGTGATCAGCGGATAGATGCTGATGTCGCGCAGGTACTGATCCAGCGAACCCTCTTCGAACGACGACTTCTTGTGGTTCGGAGTGGAGGCCATACGGGGACGATCCCAGGGGTCGACGGTTCCAGCGCCAGGTGGGAGCCGCGGGCGCGGAACTGGGTCCGGCCCGAAGCGGCCGGACGACTTGAATCAGTGCACTCGCTCGCCGAGCCGCGTCCAGCGGACGTGGGTCAGCCAGGCGAAGTCATTCGAGGAGTCAGGAACAAAGCTGAAGTACACGACTTCCGGGCGCCCCCGCAGCAGCGAGTCCGGGACGAAGCCCCAGTACCGGCTGTCGAGCGAGTTGTCCCGGTTGTCACCGAGCACGAAGTACCGTCGTTCAGGGACGACCAACGGTCCCCAGTTGTTTCGTGACGGATGGTACGAGATCGCGGCACCCGCTGACCGCACGAGGAAATCACTCTGCCACTGGAACTCGTCCCACACCGGATCGGCGCCCGGATCGGAATGGAAGACGTATGGCTCGTTGATCGTCTTGCCATTCCGAATCAGCACGCCGTCGCGCATGGAAAGGGTATCCCCGGGCAGGCCGACGAGCCGCTTCACGAAGTCCACCGAGTGGTCCACCGGCCACTTGAAGACGATCACGTCGCCGCGCTGGGGCTGCCGGAGCGCCGGCAGCCGCACGCCCGTGCCCGGCACCTCCGCTCCGTACACGACCTTGTTCACGAGCAGGAAGTCACCGACGAGCAGCGTCCGCTCCATGCTGCCGCTCGGGATCTTGAATGCCTGGATGACGAAGGTGTGCAGGGCCAGGAACAGCGCGATGGCGATGGTGAAGATCATCGCCCATTCACCGAGGACGGAGAGTCCCCCGCGACGCTTGTTGACGTGCTGGAGCGCCTCGAGCTTCCGCTCGGGTGTGATCATCCTCGATGGGACGAGCGATGGCTCCGGACTGCCTGGCATGGATACCCGCAATAAACCTCTCGCCGGATGGCGCGGCAAGCACGTGCCCGCCACGCCACCGGTGGAACGCCGGTCAGTCCGGCGTCCCGAGATAGTTGTCGATCTGTGCGCGCTGCAGCACGCCCGAATAGTCGGCGTAGCCGACCTTGGTCTCCGAGTAGAACTCGAACACCTCCCACCCTCCCTCGCGGTGGCCGTTCCCCGTCTGCTTTACCCCGCCGAACGGCAGATGAGCCTCGGCGCCGATCGTGGGGGCGTTCACGTAGGTGATCCCGTTGTCGAGCTCGTTGAACGCGCGGAAGGCGAGGTTCACGTCCCTCGTGTAGATGGACGAGGAGAGGCCGTACTTCACGTCGTTGTTGATCCGGAACGCCTCGTCCGCGTCCTCGACGCGGATGACGCTGAGCACCGGGCCGAAGATCTCCTCCTGCTCGATCCGCATGCCGGCCTCGACGCGCGCGAAGATCGTGGGCTCGAAGAAGAAGCCGTTGGCGTACTCCTTTCCGTCCGGGCGGCGGCCGCCGAGGACGAGGTCGGCGCCGTCGGCCTGACCGATGTCGATGTAGCGCTCGACCTTCTTGCGCGATGCCTCGTGCACGAGCGGCCCGACGTCGGTGCCCTTCTTCCGGCCATCGCCGAGCTTCATGCCGCGCGCGCGATCGATCAGCCGGCTGAGGAACTCGTTGTGGATGCCCTTCTGGAGGATGAGGCGGCTCGTCGCCGTGCAGCGCTGCCCCGTGGTGCCGAACGCGCCCCACAGCACGCCGTCGAGCGCGAGGTCGAGGTCGGCGTCGTCCATGACGATCTGCGCGTTCTTGCCGCCCATCTCCAGCGAGAGGCGCTTGTGCATCCGGCCGCACGTCTCGCCGACGATGCTCCCCGTCTCGGTCGAGCCGGTGAACGAGATCACGGGCACGTCCGGGTGGCTCACGAGGGGCGCCCCGACGTCCTCGCCCACGCCGTGCACGAGCTGGATCACCTCGGGCGGAAGCCCCGCCTCGAGCATGATCTCCACGAGCACGTGCCCGGTGTGCGGCACGTCCTCGCTCGGCTTGAAGACGCACGAGTTCCCGCACAGCAGCGCGGGGAACATCTTCCACGTCGGGATGGCCATCGGGAAGTTGAAGGGCGTGATGATGCCGCACACCCCGATGGGACGGCGGAAGCTCATCGCCCACTTGTTGGCCATCTCGCTCGGCACGGTGCGCCCGTGGAGCTGGCGGCCCATCGTCGCGGCGTAGTACGCCGTATCGATCCCTTCCTGCACGTCACCGCGCGTCTCGGTGAGCGGCTTGCCCATCTCGCGCGTCATGAGGTCCGCGATCTCGTCCTTCCGCTTGACCATCAGGTCGCCGATGCGGCGCAGGACGTCGCCGCGCGCGGGCGCCGGCGTCTTCCGCCACACCTCGAAACCACACTTCGCCGACTGCACGGCACGATCGATATCGGCCTGCTCGGACAACGGAAACCGCCCAACGACATCCGTCTTGTCGGCGGGATTTACGTTCTCGAAATACTCACCGGACGTGGGTGCAACCCACTTGCCTGCAATGAAGTTCTTGAAGTCGGGCATGATTGAG
>DASTGQ010000127.1:0-5325 GCA_035718985.1 Gemmatimonadaceae bacterium | reverse complement strand
TGGCACATCACCAACAGCTGCGACCTGCGCTGCAGGCATTGCTACGATCGCACCCTGCTCTCGCCGCTCAAGCTCGAGCAGGGGGTCGCGGTCCTCGACAGCCTGCGCGAGTTCTGCCTCCGCCGCCACGTCCAGGGACACGTCTGCTTCACCGGCGGCAACCCGTTCCTCCATGGCCAATTCGAGGAGCTCTATGCCGCCGCGGCCGAGCGGGGTTTCAACACCTCCATCCTGGGAAACCCGACGCCGCGCAATCGCCTGGAGCGACTCTGCGCCATCCAGAAGCCATCGTATTTCCAGGTGAGCCTCGAGGGCCTCCAGCCCCACAACGACTTCATGCGCGGCAACGGGCATTTCGATCGCACGCTCTACTTCCTCGACGTGCTCGCCGAGCTTCGCATTCCCTCGCAGGTCATGCTCACGCTGACCCGGGACAACATGAGCCAGGTGCTGCCGCTCGCGGAGCGACTGCGGGGGCGCGTCGACGATTTCACCTTCAACCGCCTCGCTCAGGTCGGGGAGGGAGCAAATCTCTCCGCCCCCGACCCTGCCGACTACGCCCGGTTCCTCGAACAGTACGCGGACGCCTGCGGGCGCAATCCCATCCTTGCGCTCAAGGACAATCTGCTCAACGTCGTCCACGACGCGAAGCGGCTGCCGCTCTTCGGTGGGTGCACCGGGCACGGCTGCGGCGCGGCGTTCAACTTCATCGCCCTGCTTCCCGACGGCATGGCGCACGCCTGCCGCAAGTTCCCCTCCCCGATCGGCAACGTGCTGGAGCAGGGACTCGGGGGCGTGTACGACTCCGCGCAGGCCCGGCGGTACCGCGATGGATGCAGCGCGTGCCAGGGGTGCCGCCTGCGGCCGGTCTGCGGCTCGTGCATGGCCGTGACGTACGGACGCGGCGAGGACCCTCTCACCGTACGAGACCCGCAATGCTTGTTCAACGAGGCGCCGTGCGCGCCGCTGAGGAGATCCGCATGAAGCGACTCGGGCAGTACGCCATGTTTGCCATCCTGCTCTCGGTTGCGCCGCGCGCCCGCGCCGGCGGCGACGATCCGGCCTGGAACCTGATCAAGGTCCACAGCAGCGTCGGCTTCTCCGTCAAGCACCTGCTCATCAGCAAGGTGCGCGGGACCTTTGCCGACTTCGACGGCACCGTCCGTGCCGCCAAGGATGGCCGCATCAGCCGGTTCGAAGGGATCGTCAAGACCGCCTCGGTGGACACCGGAAATGCGAAGCGCGACGAGCACCTGCGCTCCCCGGACTTCTTCGCCAGCGAGACCTTCCCGACGATCACGGCGAAGACGACCCGGATCACCTGGGATGGAGACCGGTTCGTCGCCGCGACTGACCTCACCATCAAGGGAATCACCCGGAGCGTGCTGCTCGCAGGCGAGCTCCTCGGCACGCGTGTCGCGAACTTTGGGGACGGCGACGCCGTCTTCGCCGGCTATTCCTTCTCGACCACGATCAACCGCAAGGATTTCGGGTTGAACTTCGACAAGGCCGTGAACGGGACCGCGGTGGTCGACGACAAGGTGGAGCTGACAGGCGAGCTGGAGATCTCGCTCACACGCTGAAACGCTCGAGAACGGGAACGTCGGTGCGTGAAAGCAGCGAAAGCAACACGCGGAGAACCTGGCGTTGCAGCGCGCCGTCTCCCGGGGCGCCGAGAGGGAACCCGAGCGGCCAGGGGACCGAAAGCGCGCGGGGAGGCTGGACCTTCTCGGTCACCTCCGCGAGCATGGTGACGGAGGCGGTGGCGATGCCTCGCCGCTCGATCTCCGCCTGGATCAGGCTGACCGCCTGATGACAGAAGGGTCAGACCGGGACCAGGAGGGCCACGTCCACGCCATCCTCTTCCAGGAGCGTCGCTGCCTGCGGCGCCGTGTCGCGAATGAGACGGCCCGGTGCCGTGATCGAGCCCATGAACGAGAGATGCCTCGGCGCCAACTCGCCAATGATACCCTCCGTGGACAGCTCGCGCAGCCGATCGAGTGGCAGGGCCAGGTTGCGGTCCTTCGCGATGCCCGAGTGATCGAAGCTGTTGCTGCGGTGGTGGTCCGCGATCTGCGCGAGATCGGCATCGGCGGCGATCACGCGAAACGAAGTGTCACCTCCTCGCACGTGGGGATCGAACGCTCTCGCTCCAGCAGGGACGAGGCCCGCCGTCGTCACCAGCGCCGCCCTGGATTGGGCCAAGGGCTTGCGCAGGCGTGCCACAGGGACCGGTTCAATGCGCCTCCATGGGTAGGCAAGGAGCACAGCGCGCAGCCAGAGAGGCAGCTCGTCGATTTTTGGCATGTCATCCTGAAGACGCCGGACCGGCGGAATCGCTACACTGTTTTCGTAACGCCATGAACTGACTGGGGTCCAACCTCTCATGCGTACATTCAACGTCATCATCGTGGGCGGCGGCATCGGCGGAGCTGCCTGCGCGCTGCGCGCAGCGCAACATGGACTCCGTCTCTGCTGGATCCGCGGCGACGCCTCGACCGCGAAGGCGAGCCGGGCGAGGTACGTCGTCAACGTGGACAACATGATCGGCATCCACGAAGGGATCGGAAAGAAGAAGCTTCTCGAGGCGCTCTCCGGCCCGGCGCACGCCGCAGCCCGTGCCGCCATCGAGAGCGTGCACTTCCACATCGGGACCCGGGACATCGTCGACAACGTCGAGGAGCGGCTCTTTCGCGAGTTCCCGGATCGGGTCACCCTGATCGACGAAAAGGCGGTCCTCGCACGCCGCGATGGCGCCCTGTTCACCATCGCGACCAGCAGCGGAACCGAGCTGACCGCCGAGGCAGTGATCCTCGCCACCGGCGTCATGGATCGACAGCCGAAAGTGAAGCGCACGACACCCAACGGGAAAGTCGTCGACGAGGTGCACTGGATCTATCCCTGGGCGAACGCGGAGACGTTCCTCTACTGCATCCTCTGCGAGGGTCACCTCACGCGCAGCGCGAAGGTGGTCGTATTCGGCGCCTCCGAGGCCGCGGCGCAGGTGGCGCTCATGCTGCACGAGCGCTCCGGGGCTTCCGTGACGCTGCTCGGCAACGGCGAGCCGCTGACGGCCAGCGAGAAGACGCAGCGGCTGCTCGCCGCGTACGGGATCGGATTCCGCCCCGAGCGAGTGGTCGAGGTGGTCGACGGCGGTGAGAAACCGAAGGGCTCGGCCCTGGGGGGACTTCGCCTCGAGGACGGAACGCTCGTCGAGGCAAGGTTCGCCATGGTGGCGATGGGCCTGCACCGCGTCTACAACGACCTCGCGCGGCAGCTCGGCGCGGAGCTCGATCCCCGCGACAGCCTTCCAGACGACCAGCGTCACGTGCTGGTGGATGACGTGGCAAGCGAAACCAGCGTCCGCGGGCTCTTCGCGGTCGGGGACATGACGCGGCGGCGCGGCGACGCACCCTCCCTCAAGCAGATCTACACGGCGCAGGAGTACGCGGTTCGCGCCGTCCAGGCGATCGACCGCCGCGTGCGAGCCGCCCGCCGGGAAGAGGTCCTCGCGCGTACCGGAGCGAACACTGACCCATCGAGGCTGACTTGATCGGCATCATCGGCGGCACGGGGCTCGGCGAAGCGCTCGGCGCCCTCGGCGGCGAGCGTCACGAGATCGACACGCCCTTTGGAAAGCCTAGCGCGGCCATCGTCACGACCCAGGTGGACGGCGTTCCCGTAGCGCTGCTCGCGCGACACGGCGACGGGCACTTGCTGAACCCCTCGCGAGTGCCCTACCGCGCGAACATCTTTGCGCTCAAGAAGATGGGAGTAACTCGGATCCTGGCCAGCGGCGCGGTCGGGAGCCTGCGCGAAGAGACCAAGCCACGCGATCTGGTCGTCCCCAGTCAGGTGATCGATCGGACCTTCCGCCGGGCTGCGACCTTCTATGAAGAGCTGGCAGTGCACGTAGAGTTCGCATCGCCGTTCTGCCCGCAGTTGCGCAAGGTCCTGCTCGAGGCGGGCCCGGCGCACGACGGAGGGACCTACGTGTGCATGGAAGGGCCGCAGTTCTCGACGCGTGCCGAGAGCGAGCTTCACCGCTCGTGGGGCGGCGACCTCATCGGCATGACCGCGCTCCCCGAGGCGAAGCTCGCCCGGGAGGCGGAGATGTGCTACGCGCTCCTCGCGCTGAGCACGGATTACGATTGCTGGCGCCCGCACCGCGAGGCGGTCGATCAGCTGCGGCTGCTGCAGGAGATCATCGGCAACGTGCGTGCGGCGACGGAGAGCGCACTGGCGCTGGTGCGGGCAGCACTCCCCGCGGCGGATCGTCTGCTGGAGACCGGGTGCTCCTGCCGGTCGGCGCTGTCACTCGCGATCTGGTCCGACAAGGCGCGCATTCCGGACGCGGAGCGCGAGCGCCTTGCTCCTCTGATCGGGCGCTACCTGCAGGCCCCATGAGGGGAGCGCCGGGGAGCGCTAGCGAACGTCCTGGTAGAGTCGCGCGAGCGTCGCGGGCGCGACGCCGAGCCGGTAGAGCACCGGGAACGAGTTGACCAGCAGCGCGTGGCGGACCGGGTGCGCGAGGAACCGGCGGCCCGAGACGCGCACGCTGGCAGGCGCGATGGAGATGCGCCCGAGACGGCGCAGCCGGCGGGAAAGCTCGAGGTCTTCCATCAGCGGCTGCTCGGGAAACCCTCCTGCTCTCCAGAACGCCTCACGCCGGACGAAGAGCGCCTGATCGCCGTAGGGCAGGCCGCTGTAGCGCGAGCGGAGATCGGCGAGGTGCAGCCACGGCGCGCTGCGGCCGTCGTCGGAGACATGCCAAGTGCGAAATGCGCCGGCGACAGCGCGCTCGTCGGCGAGCGCGCGCTCGACGTGCAGGACAGCGTCCGGAGGCAGGACCACGTCCGCGTGCAGGAAGAGGAGCACGTCACCGCGCGCACGCCACGCCCCATGGTTCATCTGCAAGGCGCGGCCCCGCGGGGCGCTCCCGACGCGAACGCCGGGGAAGGCGCGCGCGACTTCGACCGTGCCATCGCGGCTTCCGCCGTCCACGACGATCACGTCCTCGAATCCTCGCAGCCCCTCCAGGAGCTCCCCGATGCGCCGTTCCTCGTCGAGCACCGGAATGATGATCGAGATCTTCATCGGAGAAGACGCGCAGTGCGGGGAGCGTCGATCTCGCCGTTGCGCAAGGCGTCGCGCAGCCGATCGAGGTCCTCCACGCGGTCGACATCGAACCAGCGCTCGAGCACCTCGACGCGCAGCCCGCGGGAGCGAAGCCGTTCCAGCGTGCGGGTGTACGTGTCGGAAGAGCTCCACGGCAGGTCCGAGAGCAGGCCCTCGGGGCAGGCGCGCAGCCCGAGAAGATAGAAG
>DASTGQ010000126.1:0-6946 GCA_035718985.1 Gemmatimonadaceae bacterium | reverse complement strand
GGTGCGGGCCCCCTCACCCGACGCGGGAATGCGGAAGAGGAACGGGCGGCCGGGCGTGGCGCCCGTGATGCGCGGGTAGTTCAGCCGCGGCGCCGCCGTGCGGCTCGACGCGATGTTCGGCGCGGGCGAGGCCGGCGGCGTGGTGGCGACGGGCGACGCGGCGTCGTCCTTCATCACGATCGCGGCGCCCGCCCAGTCGGCGATGTCGTCGCGCGAGCCGTCGCCGGCATCGGTGACGTAGAGGATCATCTGCTTCGCACCGGTGAGGTCCACCGACACCGGCTTCGGCGCATCGCCTGCCTTGATGACGCCACTGTCCCACTTCTTCTCGCCGTCGGTCCACACCTCGAACGTCACCGAGCCGCGGCCGGCACGCCGCGCGTCGTCCACGCCGACGAGCGACACGAATCGCGTCGCGTTGCCGCCGAGGTCGATCCACAGCTCGCCGCCCGAGGTGACGCCCAGTCCATGCTGGTAGCTGACGCTGTCGAGGGAGATGGCCGGCTGCGGCACGGCGGGGTTGTTCCCGCGCGCCGGATATCCGCCGAACGCGGCGAGACCGGCGCGCGGAGGACGTGAGTCCAGGGTGCGCGAGAGGTCGAGGGCGTCCACCCATACCCCGTGTGCTGGTGGCTGCGCACCGCGCAGCTCGGTTGGGGACTGGGCCAACGCGCCGGCCGGCAGGAGCAGCGAGGCGGCGAGCGAGGCGACCGGGAGCAGCGGAGCGTGGAAGCGCTGGGGCATCAACGGCCTCTGGGGAAGAGTGCGCGACGGGGCGACGAATCGTATAATGTATCCGCCTCGAATCCCCTCACCGCAAGCACCATGACCGATCCCGTCTCGCGCCGCGACGCGCTCAAGCAGCTCGGCATCCTCGGCACCGGCCTCGCCCTGGGTCGCTACGTGCGCCGGCCGAGCGATGCACCGCTCGTCGTCGCCGGCCGGCCGGCGCAGCTGTCCGTCGCCTCGCTCGGCCCGCGCACCGTGCGCATCACGCTGCGCCCGCTCGTCGGCGGAGTGGCGGCGCCGGTGCCCGCGACGGGCGAGCTCACCGACCGCACGGCCGCGGTGGCACCGTTGCGCAGCGCACGATCCACTTCCAGTGTGGGACGCGTGCGGGCCGGTGCGCTCACCGTGACGCTCGACGACGCGGCGCCGGTGGTGCGCATCGCCGACGCGCGCGGGAGGGCGGTGCAGGCGCTGACCTTCGATGCCGCCGGTCCGACGATGACCTTCCCGCTCGGCGACGCGCCTCTCCTCGGGCTCGGTGAGGGCGGCCCGCAGTTCGATCGCCGCGGCAGCTCCGACCGGATGGTGAACGGCGAGAGCCACGCGCAGCTCGCCACCAACGGCACGCGGGCGCCGATCCAGTGGCTCGTCGGCACGGACGGTTGGGCGATGTTCATCCACCATCCGCGCGGCGCGTTCGAGTTCTCCACCACCGAAGGCCGCTTCACGCCGCCGGCGGAGGCCGCGCTGCCGTACGACGTGTTCGTCGTCGCGTCGCATGATCCCGCGGAGATCATGCGCGAGTACGCGCGCATCACCGGGCTTCCCGAGCTCCCGCCGAAGTGGGGATTCGGCTACCTGCAGTCACATCGGACTCTCGCCGGCCCTGACGAGATCGCCGGCGTCGCGCGCAGGATGCGCGAGAAGCGGCTGCCGTGCGAGGCGCTCATCTACCTCGGCACCGGCTTCTCGCCCTCGGGGTGGAATACGAAGAACGGCGACTTCGACTGGAACGCGGCCAACTTCCCGCAGCCGAAGGCACAGGTGGCCGCGCTGCATGACCAGCACTACAAGGTGATCCTTCACGTCGTGGTGGAAGGACGGAAGCTCACCGGGACCGTGCACGACGCCTGTACTGCGCGACCCCTGCCGAGCGGCACGACTCCGGACGGCCACTGGCCGCGCGAGCGCCAGGTGGCGTGTTACTGGCCGTCGCACAAGCCGGTGATGACGGACGTCGGCATCGACGGCTGGTGGCCCGATCAGGGAGACGGCTACGACGGGCCGTCGGAGATCAACCGGCACCGCATGTACTGGGAGGGGACGCAGATGTGGCGCCCCAACGAGCGGCCGTTCGCGCTGCACCGCAACGCGTCACCGGGCGTGCAGCGCTACGGCGGCTTCGTCTGGTCGGGCGACGTGGCGTCGCGCTGGGAGACGTTGAAGACGCACGTACCCGTGGGCATCAACACCGCGCTCAGCGGGCTGCCGTACTGGGGCAGCGACATCGGCGGCTTCTACCCGACGAAGGAGTACACGGGCGAGCTGTTCGTGCGCTGGTTCCAATTCTCAGCGTTCAGTCCCCTCTTTCGCTCGCACGGGCGCAACTGGCACCTGCACCTGCCGTGGGGGTGGGACGGCGGCGACGGCGGCCCCGAGGAGACGCGCGGCTTCCACGCTGATCCCGCCACGCTGCACGACACGCGCGTCGAGCCGATCTGCCGCCAGTACATGGAGCTCCGCTCGCGCCTGATGCCCTACCTCTACACCGCGGTGCGCGAGTGCCACGACACCGGCATGCCCGTCATGCGCGCACTGTGGATCCATCACCCGGATGACCGTACCGCCGTTGCCCGCGGCGACGAATATCTCTGGGGTCGCGATCTGCTCGTCGCACCCGTGGTGGAGCAGGGCGCCACCTCACGCCGCGTCTACCTGCCCGAAGGCACGTGGTACGACTGGTGGACGGAAGAGCGCGTGGGTGGTGGCCGCGAGCTCGAGCGCGCCGTGGACCTCGCGACGATACCGGTCTACGCGCGTGCTGGCGCGGTGATCCCGATGGGGCCGGTGAAGCAGTACGTCGCCGAAAAACGGGATGACCCGATCACGCTCGTCGTGTTCCCGGGCGCCGACGGCGAGAGCAGCTGGTACGAGGACGATGGCGAGAGCTTCGACCACCGCCGTGGCGAGTGGATGCGCGTGGAGCTGGTCTGGCACGACACGTCGCGGCGATTGCGCATGCGCCTCGCGCCTGGATCCCGAGCCCTCGCGCCGATGCCGAGGACGGTCCACGTACGCCTCGCGGGCAACGCTGTCACGAAGACGATCGAGTTCAGCGGACGGCCGGTGGAGATCAGGCTCGACGCGTAGACGCTCGTTGTCGGAGCTCGAAAAGCGTTGGGAACGGAAAGGACCGGATCAACGGCCTGAAACCGCCGGATCTGTCCCGGTTGGAGGCGTTGCTCCGCGCGCAGAAAGGCAGCTCCCTCACCTCACGATCTCTTGAATGGGTTGGAACGACCACAGGGGGTTGCAGAGACGCAGGCAAAGCGAATCATCGAGGAGAGAATCCGGCCTTATCGCATTTCAAATCCGGCCTTTTCCGTTCCCAACGCTTTCACGCTTCACGTCTCACGTCTCACGCTTCACGTGTCACGAGCCCTTCTGTCCGTAATACGCATTCGGCCCGTGCTTCCGCAGGAAATGCTTGTCCAGCATCGCCGTCGGCAGCGGCTCGGCCGCGTGATTCAGCGTGAGCGTGCCGTACGCCATGCGCGCCACTTCCTCCAGCAGGTCGGCCGTCTCCACCGCTGCACTCACCGACGGGCCCCAGCAGAAGGGCGCGTGACCCTTCACCAGCACCGCTGGCACGCGCGTCGGGTCCAGCTGCGCGAAGCGCCGCGCGATCTCGCGCCCCGTGTTCGCCTCGTACGCCTGCGCGATGTCCGGGTCGGACAGGTGTTCGGTGATGGGTACCGGACCGTGGAAATAGTCGGCGTGCGTCGTGCCGAGGCAGGGGATCTCGCGCTGCGACTGCGCCCACACCGTGGCGTAGTGCGAGTGCGTATGCACCACCCCGCCGATTTGTCCGAACGCACGGTACAGCTCGAGGTGCGTCGGCAGGTCCGACGACGGCCGCAGGTCGCCCTCGACGACGGTGCCGTCGAGCGCGACCACCACGAGGTGCCGCGGCTGCAGCTTCGTGTACGGCAGCCCGCTCGGCTTGATGACCACGAGGCCGGACTCGCGATCGATGGCGCTCGCGTTGCCGAACGTGAACTTCGCGAGCCCGCGCTCGAACAGCTCGATGTTCGCCGCGCAGACCTCTCCCCGCAACTCGATGAGGGATGCCGCGGGCGCGGTCATGAAATCCCCGCGCGCTGCTTCGCGCGCCTGATGATCTCCGCCATCACGTCACGATGCTTCGCTAAGGTGTCGTCCACCACCTGGAGCGTGGGGATGGTGTTGGGATAGAGGCCGAGCGTCTCTTCGTTGAACTTGCCGAACCCGGACTCGTGCACGCCGCTGCTGCCGCGGCCCGGCGCCGGCGTGCTGAGGTGCGAGAAGTTCCGCGCGTACTTGCCCCACACCGGCCCGAGTCCCACCTGGAACATCGGGATGAAGCCGAACAGCGCATCGTACGGCATCTCGCCCACGCACGCCACCTGCGGATGCTTTGCGCGGAGGCTCTCCACCAGCTTCTTCGTCCCCTCGTGCATGTCGCCGTTGGTGCTGTTCACGTGGCCGCCAACGATGTCGAGGAAGTAGGCGTCCACGCCATAGCGCCTGATCACGTCGTCGATGCGCCCCTCGAGGTGGTTGCGCCAGACGTCGGCACCGAGGTTCATGTAGGCGCCCCATCCATCGCCGTGGCGGTCGTTGTTCCAGTCCACCCAGTCCAGGTAGTACGGGTTGCCGTCGATCTTGCGGGTCAGCCCGCCGGCGAGCTTCGGCCATGAGGGAAGCTTCGTGTTCGCCGAGTTGGTGCCGAACATCGGCATGATCCGGAATCCCATCTTCCGCCCTTCGTCCACGAGCTGGTGGAACGCCTTCTCGCCGCCCATGCGGTCGGAGACGCGGTACTCCGGGTACTCCCAGTAGTAGCGGCCGTCCCACGCCGAGATGAACACCAGCACCCGTTCGCCGGGGATCTGCGTGCGCATCCAGCGCAGCGTCTCCAGCATTTTCGGGTAGTCGTTGAACATGTAGCCCGTGTAGTGCATGCCGTGCAGCGTCGTGGCGAGCGCGATGTCGCGCAGCCAGGACGGCATGTCGGTGCGCGACTCGTACGGCTTGAGCCCGTATGCCTGCTCCACGTGCTGCACGTGCAGCTTCTCAGCCGCCTCGGCGGTGGCGGCGCGTCCCAGGCGCCAGGTGGGTACGGTGACGCGACGGTCGTTGCGCCACGCATCGTGCTCGTGGATCGCCTCCACGCGGTAGCTCGACTCGCCCGGAGCGAGGTAGAAGCGCTTGGGCCGCACGCGGTGGTCGAGCGACGAGACGAAGAACACGTCGTTCGGCGCCTGGATCATGAGCAGCGGCGTGTTGATGCTGCCACTCGGCCCGTTCAGGTCCCCCGCGGCGAATGGATAGCCGACGAGCATCTCGTTGTCGTGCGGATCCATGAAGTTGCTGCCGCCGAAGGCGACCTTGCCGCGGGGCACGCCGCGGATGATGGTCGTCACCGTCTTCACCGGCCGCTCCATCTCCACCACGGTGTCCCACTCCACGTTCGCGCCGTTGCGGCGGAGCTTGGCGGTGAGCGTGCCCGGCGCCTTCTCCTGGCCCCCCGCCCAGACGAAGCCGGAGCAGGTGAGGGTGAGCGCGTTGTCGTCGCCGCTCACGGACATCTTCGAGCGGTCGAGGCCGTAGGTGTTCTCGTCCGTGAAGACGAGGAAGCCGAAGCGCAGGTCGCCGAAGGTGACCGACGGCTCGGGAAAGTCGTAGCTGAACTTCATGAAGCCGCGGCCACGCGGCGGGATGAAGATCTCGCTCGTCGACGTGAGGTCGACGATGGTACCGGGCGCCTCGGCGGGCGCCGGGGTCGCGGCATGGCCGGCCGTGTCGGCCGGGGAGGCGAGCGCGGCCGGGAGGCGCACCGCATCCGGGGTGACGAGGGCGCCGACACCGACGGCCCCCATGGTCTTGAGCCAGTCGCGGCGGGACACCGGGTCGGTCATGCGGACGAGCCTCGCGTGAGCACGGTGGGGCAGGCGACCGGTCGGAGTGACGGGCCGCGCTTGCGGAGGGTCAATTGATGGATATTGTATACGAATACCGTATCGGCCGCCAGCGCGCGCCGCGCCTCCGACTCCCCCACGAGGAGCCCGTAATGTCGTTGTCCCGCCGCACCGTCCTCAAGCTCGGCCTCGGCGCCGGTGCCGTCTCGTTGCTCGATGCCCTCCCAACTGGCGTGGCCTCCGGGCAGCCGGTGCACCCTCTGCTCGCGCCACCGACCGGGAAGGAGCGCTTCGTAGCGGCGCGGCCGATCCCGCTCCATCGCGTGCGCCTCACCGGCGGCCCGCTCAAGGAGCACCAGGACGCCGACATCAGGTACCTCCTCGAGCTCGAGCCCGACCGGATGCTCGCCTACTATCGCAAGGTGGCAGGGCTGACCCCCAAGGCCGAGCCCTACGATGGGTGGGACGGCGGCGGACGGAACCTCACGGGCCACATCGCCGGCCATTACCTCTCCGCGATCAGCGCCATGTACGCCGCCACCGGCGACAAGCGGTTCAAGGACCGCGTGGATTACATGGTCAATGAATTCAAGGCGGTGCAGGACAAGAACGGCGACGGCTACGTCGTTGCGCTGGAGAACGGCCGCAAGTCCTTCGGCGCGCTCAAGAACGGTGAGATCAAGGCGGCCGCGTTCGACCTCAACGGCGAGTGGTCGCCGTGGTACACCCTGCACAAGACCTTCGCCGGCCTGCGTGACGCCTACCGATTCACCGGCAACCGCACCGCGCTCGACGTGGAGCGGAAGTTCGCCGGCTGGGCCGAGGGCATCCTCGCCGGCCTGAACGAGGATCAGATCCAGCACATGCTGGAGACGGAGTTCGGCGGGATGAACGAGGTGCTGGTGGACCTCTACGCCGACACCGGTGACCCGCGCTGGCTGAAGCTGTCGTACGACTTCGAGCATCGCGTGTTCATCGAGCCCCTGCAGCGTCACCAGGACGTGCTCGGCGGAACCCACGCCAACACCCAGCTCCCC
>DASTGQ010000125.1:0-4648 GCA_035718985.1 Gemmatimonadaceae bacterium | reverse complement strand
GACGAAGTGGCCGGCCAGCCGGAGATGGGCGGCTACCAGCTCATGGTGGCGGGGGACATCTTCCGCGGCCGCTACCGCGAGAGCTTCGAGACGCCCAAGGCGATCGAGCCGAACGTGCCGCTCACCTATCGCTTCGCGCTCCCCACGGCGAACCACGTCTTCCTGCCAGGGCACCGCATCATGGTGCAGGTGCAGTCGAGCTGGTTCCCGCTCTACGACCGGAACCCGCAGACGTTCGTGTCGAACATCTTCTGGGCCAAGCCGGCGGACTATCGCAAGGCGACGCAGCGCGTCTATCACGCGCCGGGCCACGCGAGCTCGATCGAGCTCCCGCTGCGCTGAGCATCGCCATGCGCGCGCGCATTGCTCGTTTCATCGTAGCAGCCGCAGTGTCGGCGGCGCCGGTGTTCGCCGGTGCTCAGGCCCCGGTGGACTCCGCGCTCGCCGCGTACATCGCCGGCATTCACGCCATCGATGCGCACGCGCACCCGATGCTGCCGGTTGCCGCGGGCGCGAAGCCGGACACGGACTTCGACGCGCTGCCGCTGGATGGAATCCCTCCCTTCGGCTTCCAGCACCGGCTCTCGCTCGACGACCCGATCTGGCGCCGCGCGCAGGATGCGCTCTATCACGTGCCAGCGGCGCCGAGCGACAGCGTCTATCGCGACTCGCTCCGTGCTGTCGCCACGCGTGTCCGCACCGAACGTGGAGCGCACTTTCCCGAGTGGGCGCTCGACCAGGCCGGCGTCGACATCATGCTCGCCAACCGTGTGGCGATGGGCGCGGGCCTCGAGCCGCCACGCTTCCGCTGGGTGACCTTCGTCGATGCGCTCATGCTCCCGCTCGATACGCGCGTGGAAGCCGCGCAGACACCCGATACCCGCTCGCTCTACCCGAAGGAAGCGACGCTCCTGCGACGCTACCTGCGCGACCTGCACGTCGCGCAGCTTCCGCCCACCCTCGACGGCTACGTGCGCGACGTGGTGGTGCCGACGCTCGAGCGGCAGCATGCGGCTGGCGCCGTCGCCGTGAAGTTCGAGGCGGCGTACCTCCGTCCGCTCGACTTCGATGATCCCGACTCCGCGCGCGCGCGACGCGTGTACGCGCGCTACGTGCGCGGCGGCACCCCGACGCACGCCGAGTACAAGGCGCTCGAGGATCAGCTCTTCCGGGTGATCGCGCGCGAGGCCGGCCGGCGCGGGATGTGCGTGCAGATCCACGTGCTCGAGACCTTCGGCGGCTTCTATCGCTCCGCGGGCGCCGCGCCCCACCTGCTGGAGCCGGCGCTCAACGACTCCACGCTGCGCGGCACCAACTTCGTCATCGTGCACGGCGGGTGGCCGCTCGTGGATGAGACCTTTGGTCTCCTCGCCAAGCCGAACGTCTACGCCGACATCTCGATGATGGACGTCGTGCAGTCTCCCACGGTGGTAGCTGGCGTGCTGCGGCGCTGGCTCGGTGAGTATCCGGACAAGGTGCTGTTCGGCAGCGACGCGTTCGACGGCGGTCCGGAGCAGGGCTGGGAGCAGGTGGCGTGGGTGGGCAGCACCACTGCTCGGCGCGCCCTTGCCATCGCCCTCACCGGCATGATGCGCGATGGTGAGATCACGCGGGATCGCGCCGAGTCGCTCGCGCGGATGGTGCTGCGGGAGAATGCGATGACGGCGTACGGGGCGCTCCGGCGGTAACCGCGATCGTGACCGGATCGAACGGAGGCGCCTCTGGCGCCGTCGTACCGGTCGTCGTAGCATCAGGCGCTCGTCCAATCGACCTTCACTCACGAGGTGTGGCATGCTGCACGTTCGGAAGTCGATCGTCGTATTCGCTGTGGCCATTCTCTCCGCCGCCCCGCTCGCCGCGCAGGGCTCACCACGCTCGCAGATCGACGCCGTGAACGCGAAGTTCATGGCGACCTTCAACCGCGGCGACGCCGCGGGCGTCGGGCAGTACTACGCCAGTGATGCCGTGCTCATGCCGCCCAACGCCGCGGCCGTGCATGGGCGAAAGGGCATCAGCAGCGCGTGGGCCGACTTCGGCAAGATGGGTGGCACCAACCTGAAGCTGCACACCACCGAGCTGGATGCCCATGGCGACATCGCGAACGAGATGGGCACGTATTCCCTCGACATCAAGCCACCCAAGGGCGCCGTGATGCACGATCACGGGAAGTTCATCGTCATCTGGAAGCGCGATCCCAAGGCGGGGTGGCAGCTGTACCGCGACATCTGGAACACCGACGTGCCGGCGGCGACGCACTGAGCATCCTCGAAGCACGACAACGCAAAGGGCCGCTGCGACTGGCAGCGGCCCTTTGCGTCTGCACGAGTGATCGCCCAGCCTACGTCAGCTGCGGGTGCTTGTTCACCACGTCGTTGTGCACCTGGAACTTGTGCGCTACCGACAGGATCACGTCGTCGTTGTACAGCGCGCCCGTGATCACGCCGCAGATGGGCTGCGCCTCGAGAGGCGGCGGGGCCGGCGCATCGGCGGCGCGCCCGCCGCGCGGCTGCTCCGGCACGTCGAACTTGTACGGCACCACGGCGCACGGATGCCCCGTCTGCGCATTGGGCGCGATGTCGGCGCCCCATGAGCCGATGAACAGGTCGAGGTCCTTCATGAACTCCGCCCACCGCGTGACGAGCACGTAGCGGCGACGCTGCGTCTGCAGGTACTCGAACCCCTTCACCGTGCGGCCGGTGACGAACCGCGGGTTCCAGTCGGCAGGCGCCATCGGACTCGGCGGACCGGCCGGTGGCGGCACCGTGCCCGGATAGGGCGCGCCGTTCTTCGTCGGCTCGAGCACCGTGTTCAGGTCGAGCCCGATCTCCTTCGCCTTCCGCTCCACGTACGACTCGAACGCGGCGGCGTACTCCACGTTCAGCGAGCCCTGGCCGATGCCAGGCACCGTGGGACGCGCGCCGATGGTCTTCGGGTTCATGCCGAGCTCGCGCAGCTTCGCCACCAGCTCCGGCGGCGCACCCGGATCGGCGAGGAAGGGGCGACTCGCGTCAGGGCTCGGCCGCCCTGGATCCACGCCGATGCGCAGCTTCGAGAGGTCGATGTTGGAATTGAAGTGGAAGGGCGTCGTCACGGTGGACGGATCCTTCGGGTCCACGCCGTGGATGGCGTGGAACACCATCGCGCAGTCCTCGATGGTGCGGCAGATGGGACCGACGCGATCCTGCGTCCACGCCAGCACCATGCCGCCCGCGCGGCTCACGCGCCCGAACGTCGGACGCAGCGCGCTCAACCCGCAACGCACCGAGGGCGACACGATGGAACCCTGCGTCTCCGTGCCGATCCCGAACGCCACGCATCCCGCCGCCGTCGCCGAGGACGGACCCGCCGACGAACCACTGGAGCCCTGCGAGAGGTTCCACGGATTGTTGGTGCGACCACCGAACCACTGGTCGTTCTGCGCGAACAGCCCGGTGGCCAGCTTGGCGATCAGCACGGCGCCGGCGTTGCGCAGCCGCTGTACCACTTCGGCATCGTCATCGATGATGCGGTCCTTGAAGTCGGCCGCGCCCCACGTGGTGGGCACGCCCTTCGTATTGAAGAGATCCTTCACGCCGTACGGCAGCCCGTGCAGCGGACCGCGATACTTCCCCGCCGCGAGCTCCGCATCCGCGCGCGCTGCCTCGGCCATCGCCGAGTCGCGCATGATGGTGACGGCGCAGTTGAGCGTCGGGTTCAGGCGCTCCAGCCGGTCGAGGTAGAGCTTCGTCAGCCGCGTGGACGTGATCTTCCGTGCGCGGATGAGCGAGGACAGCACGTGCGCCGGCAGGTAGGCGATCTCCTCGTCCGTCTTCGGCAGCGCGCCACCGTAGCGCGTGACGGTGAAGGGCCCGCGCTCGAACACCTTCGCGCCGTGCTTGCGCACGAGCTGCTCCATCAGGTCCCCGGTGCCGCCGGGCCACGGCATGAACTGCTCGGCGGGGGGCTCGCCATTGCCGAGCAGGAAGGGGGCCGGCACCTGCTGCTGCAGGAGCGACTTCGGCTCCATGCCGGCGAGCAGCGCCGCGCCACTCTCGCCGCGCTGCGCCAGCGCGACGCGACCGCTGAACGTGGTGGCCGCGGCGGCCATGAGCGACATGAACATGAACTGGCGCCGGTCCACGCCGGTCAGCGATTCGGCTTCCTCGGCGGCCAGCTCGAGCTCGGGCTGGAGCGCGTCGAGCAGTTCTTCTGGTGAGCTCACTCTCTGTGACTCCGGAGGCTTGTGGGAAAGAGACAGCGACACCGGTCCGTGAACCCGTGTCGCTGTCGTGGAGAACGTCGCTGCTGCCGAGCCTACATCGAGGCGTTGGCGAGGTCGCGCACGGCGGCCGCCATCTTCTGCACCCTCGCCGCGTCGGCGGCGCCCGAGGTATCCGCGTCGAGCTGGGTGGCGATCGCGTTCAGCGCATCACGGCGCGCGACGCCCGTCATCCCTTCCGCCGCCGTGAGCTGCGTGGCGATGGCCGAGGTGCGCGAGGAGGCGAGGCCGTTGCCGCGCACGAGCTGGTCGAGGTACGACCGCACCACCGGGAGCGCGGCGGGCCACACGATCTTCGTCTGGCTCTGCGGGTTGAACTGGTCCATGTGCACCAGCTTCGCCGCGTCGATCTCGTTCTGCGAGAGGTACTTGTTCGGCACCAGATCGAAG
>DASTGQ010000124.1:0-2479 GCA_035718985.1 Gemmatimonadaceae bacterium | reverse complement strand
TCGGCGAGGAGCTTCACCAGCGCGAGCCCCAGCCCGGTGCCCTCGAACTTGCGCGCCAGGCCGCCGTCGATCTGGGTGAATGGGCTGAAGAGCTGTGGCAGGTTGCCGGCGGCGATGCCGATGCCCGTGTCACGCACGCTGATCTCGAGAAAGTCCGCGTGCTGTTCGTCCTTCAACGGAAAGGTGCGCCCCGCGAGGCCGCTGGTGAGCTGGCCCACGCGCGACCGGGGCACGCGGCCCGCGCGCAGCGTGACGCGTCCGCCCTCGGGCGTGAACTTGACCGCGTTGGCGAGCAGGTTGTAGACGATCTGCTTGAGCTTGCGGGCATCCGCCTGGATGGTGCCCGGGTCCCCGATGACGTGGGTCGACAGCCGGATCTTCCGCGCCGCCGCCTTTTCGCGGATGATGGCGAGGCTGTTCGCGAACAGCGACGAGAGCTGCACGGGTTCGAGGTCCAGCGACATCTTGCCCGCCTCCACCTTGGAGAGGTCCAGGATGTCGTTGATGAGCGACAGCAGGTGCGTCCCGCTGCCGAAGATGTCGGCCACGAAGCCGCACTGCTGCTCGGTCAGCTCGCCGACGATGCCGTCCTTCAGCACCTCGGAGAATCCGATGATGGCGTTGAGCGGCGTGCGCAGCTCGTGCGACATGTTGGCGAGGAACTCCGACTTCATCCGGCTCGCGTTCTCGAGCTCCGCGTTCTTCTGCTGGAGGGTCTGCTCGAAGCGCTTGAGCTCCGTCACGTCACGCGCCGAGGCAAAGACGCCCTGCAGCCGCCGGTCGCGGTCGTGGAACGTGGTGGCGTTGTAGGAGACGACGGTGTGCTTGCCGTCGCGTGCGCGCACCGTGAGCTCGTAGTTGGTGACCTTGCCCTCGGCGAGCACGCGGTGGATGCCCGCCTCGGCGCGATCCGGGTCGGTGAAGGAGCACTTGAACGGCGCCCCGATCAACTCGTCGCGGGTGCAGCCGGTGAGCGCCTCCATCTGCTTGTTGACGTCGGAGATGATCCCGCGCGGGTCGGTGGTCATCAGCGCGTCGATGTTGGACTCGATCAGCGACCGGGTGTAGAAGTGCTGGTCGCGGAGCCGCTGGTCGAGCTTCATCCGCTCCTCCTCCACCTGCTGCCGCGCGGTGTTGTCGGTGCCGATGAGGAGGTAGCCGATGATGGCGTCGTGCGCGTCGCGCAGCGCCGTCACCGACACCACGGCGGGGAGGCGGCTGCGATCCTTGCGGATGTACGTGAGCTCGTAGATGTCCTCGATGCCCCGGGAGGCCTTGAAGACGAGCGCCTCGAAGCCGGGCGTGATCACCGTGTCGAGCTCCACGCTCAGCGCACGTGCGCGCGCGATCAGCTCGTCGGGGTCCGAGATGTCGGCCGGCGTAACGGTGTTGACCACCTCGGCCGCGGTGTAGCCGAGCATGCGCTCGGCGCCCACGTTGAAGATCTGGATGACGCCGCGGGCATCGGTGGCGATGCTCGAGAAGTTGGCGCTGTTGAAGATCGCGCTCTGGAGCGCGCCGGCCTGGAGCAGCGCCGCGCGATGGCTCGCGTCGACCCGGACGGATGGCGCTTCGGTGGCGCGACGGCGAAACAACGACATGAGTCCCTGGGTCCGGATGATCCCGTCACGTGAAGCGAGGAGGACGGAGGATCAATTGGAGTGACGACGCGGACGCGGTCGTCAGGGACAATTGGCCAGAGGCCGGCACGCAGGACGGACCCTACGCTCATGCAAGTATCCAGCCCTCCCCATGGCCGCCCGGCATCCGCCTGCCACGCCGCGATTCGCCGAGCCCCGGGGCGCCGGCGAGCCTTCCCGGCGCCAGCGGTGAGCCGGTGTGCCTACCGGAAGGCGCTCAGCCCCGTGACCGCCTGCCCGAGGATGAGCGAATGCACGTCGTGCGTCCCCTCGTACGTGTACACGCTCTCCAGGTTGGCCATGTGCCGCATCGCGGCGTACTCGGCGAGGATGCCGTTCGCGCCGAGCAGGCGACGCGCCTCGCGCGCGATGTCCGTGGCCATACTGACGTTGTTCCGCTTGGCGAGCGACACCTGCTGCGGTGTCATCGTGCCCGCGTCCTTCAGGCGGCCGAGGTGCAGCGAGAGGAGCTGCGCCTTCACGATCTCGCTCAGCATGTCGGCCAGGCGGACCTGCTGGATCTGGAACCCGGCGATGACCTTGTCGAACATCACGCGGTGCTGCGCGTAGTCGAGCGCCTCCTCGAAGCACGCCATCGCCGCGCCGATTGCCCCCCACGAGATGCCATAGCGCGCCTGCGTCAGGCACATCAGCGGGCTCTTGAGCCCACCCGACTTCGGCAGCATGGCGTCCTTCGGCAGTTGCACGTCCTGGAAGACGAGCTCACTCGTGTCGCTCGCGCGAAGCGAGAGCTTCCCCTTCTGGTCCTTCGACGTGAAGCCCTTGGTCCCCTTCGGGACGATGAAGCCGCGGATGGACTTGTCGCTCGTGTCGCCGTT
>DASTGQ010000123.1:0-3820 GCA_035718985.1 Gemmatimonadaceae bacterium | reverse complement strand
GCGGGCCTGGTCGATGCGATCGCTGCCCTTGCTCCCGGCCTGCCGCCAGCGAACCTGATCGCCGAGCCGCGGCCTGCGGGGACCGCCGCGGCATTGGCGTGGGCCTCTCACGAAATCCAGCGACGGGCGGGCGCCGACGCCGTGATGCTCAGCGTGCACGCTGACTGGGCGATTGGCGATGCCGACGAGTTCCGGCGAGCGTTGTCGCGCGCGGCGGATGCGGCAGTGCGCTACGAGTCACTGGTGACCGTCGGGGTGGTTCCCGTGCGCCCCGACCCGGGCTTCGGTTACATCCAGCCTGGCGAAGCGCTCGCAGATGACGTGCGCCGCGTCGCACGGTTCGTGGAAAAGCCCACCCGCGAGCGCGCCGAGGTGATGGTCCGGGAAGGCTATCTCTGGAACTCGGGTATCTTCGTGTGGCGCGTGGGTGACTTCCTCGATGAACTTCACGCCCACACGCCGGAAGTCGCGCCCCGCCTCGATGCGCACGGCGACGACCTCGCCGCTTTCTTCGGCGCGGTGACCGGGGGGATCGCGGTCGACGTGGGCGTGCTGGAGCGAAGCTCCCGAGTGCTCGTGCTGCCGGGTGACTTCGGGTGGGATGACGTGGGCACGTGGGCCGCGCTCAAGCGCGTGCGCCAGTGTGACGAGGAGGGCAACGCGCTTTCCGGCCTCGTCCATGCGCTCGAGTCGCGCGACAATGTCGTTCATGCCGACGGGAACGCCGTCGTGCTGTACGGGGTACGCGACCTCGTCGTCGTCACACGCGACGGCCTGACACTCGTCACCACGGTGGACAAGGCGTCGGACCTCAAGACCCTGATCCAGTCGTTGCCCACCGCCCTCCGCGACACGCAATGAGCGCCGTCCATCTCTACGACGACGCGCGCGCCCGTACCTTCGAACCTTTCGCGCTGACGCGACCCGCGGGCGAGCTTCGCGCCGGTGCGCTGCTCGTCCGTGAACGCTGGAGCCGCGCGCTCGGCATGCCCGCGGTCGGCCACGTGACGTCGTCCCACCTCGCGGGATTCGAGGAACCGGATGCAGCGCCCGTGCGGGATGGCGGCGATATTCCCGCCGGCGACTGGGTGGTGAACTCGCGCTTTGCGCCGCGGCTGAACCGGGCACCTGCTGGCGAGGTGCTCACGTCGGCGGGGGGAGTGGCGGCGGTGCGCCTGCAGGAGCCCGTGAGTGTCGATGCCCTCCGCGATGGCAAGCACGGCCTCGACACGTTGGTCGGTCGCGGTGCACGCTCGGCCGAGATTGGTGGCTGGTGGATGGACGAGGTGTGGGACTACGTCGCCCACCTGCCCGCCATGCTCAACGAGGATATCCCCGTGCTCGGGGCGGCGATGTCGCAGGACACGCCGCCCGGCGCGCTGCGCATCGGCAACGCCGGGCTGTTCATCGAGGCCGGGGCCATCGTGGAGCCGCAGGTGTGCTTCGACCTCACTGCAGGGCCGGTGCTGCTGCGCGCCGGGTCGCATGTGCAGGCCTTCACGCGGCTCGTCGGTCCCGTGTACGTGGGCACGGGAAGCACCGTGACGACGGATCGCATCGCCGCCTCGTCCATCGGCGACACCTGCAAGGTGCACGGTGAGGTGAGCAACGTCATCTTCATCGGACACGCGAACAAGGGCCACGACGGGTTCGTGGGACACTCGATCCTCGGTCGCTGGGTGAACCTCGGCGCGGGCACGATCACGAGCAACCTGAAGAACACCTATGGAACGGTGCAGCTCTGGACGCCGGATGGCATTCGCGAAACGGGCCTGCAGTTCCTGGGCACCTTGTTCGGTGACCATGCCAAGACGGGCATAGGGCTGCGATTGACGACCGGCACGGTCATCGGCGCCGGGGCGAACGTGTACGGCGCGGTGATGCCACCCAAGGCGGTGCCCCCATTCGGGTGGGGTGAGGCCGGCTCCCTCGCGGCGTACCGCGTGGAGAAGTTCCTGGAGGTGGCGGAGCGGATGATGGCGCGCCGTCACGTGACGCTCACCGAGGGGGCGCGACAGCAGTTGCTCGCCTCGTACGCGATACGGTGGAGATTCGACTCGTGAAGCTCTGGGTCCTTGGCAGCGGCAGCGGGGGCAACGCCGTGCTGGTGGAGGCCGGCGGCAGCCGCGTACTCGTGGACGCCGGGTTCGGCACGCGTGAGCTCGCGAGCCGCATGCGCACGGTCGGCGTGGAGCCGGGATCCGTGGAGGCGTGCGTGGTCACCCACGAGCACACCGACCACGTGAAGGGCGCAGCAGCGGGAGCCCGGAAGTGGGGCTGGTCGTTGTACGCCAGCGAGGGCACGATGGACGCGTGGCCAGAGCTGCGCGGCGCCGGCTGCTCCGCGATCGCCCCGGGCGTTGCCTTGTCGCTCAGCCGCCTCGAGGTGACGACGCGCAGCACACCACACGATGCAGCCGGGCCGATCGGGGTACGCCTCGCCTGTCGCAGCACGGGGGCGACGGCGGTAGTCTGCACCGACATCGGGCACGTGAGTGACGGTGTGCGCGAGCTCTGCGCGGGCGCGGACCTGCTGGTCCTGGAGTCCAACCACGACGAGGGAATGCTTCGCTCGGGGCCGTATCCGGCGTTCCTGCAGCGCCGCATCGCGTCACGCACGGGTCACCTGTCCAACCGTGCGAGCGCCGAGCTCTCGCGCGACCTCGTGCACCGTGACCTCGCGCACGTCGTGCTCGCGCACCTGAGCGAGAAGTGCAATGACCACGGCATCGCGCGCGCCGCGACGGCCGACGCACTGCGGCGCACGCGATTCCGCGGCACGCTCAGTGTGGCGCTCCAGCACGGAGTGGTAGGGCCGTTCCTTCCACGTGCGGGCCGCGCGGAACCGGAAGCGCAGTACAGCCTGGGACTGTAGCGGCGCTCCTGACGCGCCGGAGCGATTCCTGCTTGGCATCGGTGCGTGACTTCACACCCGCGCACCCCTCGTCCACCCTTGTGGCGTAGACTACCGATCGGCGCCGAGCCATCTCCGGACGGTGGCGTCCACTTTCGCGTGTGGGCACCGCGGCGACACGGCGTCGCGGTGCTGCTGGACGGGAGCGAGGAGGCGACGGCGCTCACCGCCGAGCCGGGCGGATACTTCTCGGGAGTCGTCGAAGGGGCCCGCGTCGGGAGCCGTTACCGCTTCCTGCTCGACGAGGATATCGCGCTCGCGGATCCGGCCACGCGATTCCAGCCGGAAGGTACCCACGGACCGTCCCAGGTCATCGACGCCGGCACCTTTCGCTGGACGCACGACGAGTGGGTGGGAATCGCGCCCGAGCGCCGCGTGCTGTACGAGATGCACATCGGCACCTTCACGAGCGAGGGGACGTGGCACGCGGCGCAACGCGAGCTGCCGGCGCTCGCCCAGCTCGGTGTGACGATCCTGGAAGTCATGCCCGTGCACGATTTCGCCGGGCGATTCGGATGGGGCTATGACGGCGTGGACCTCTTCGCGCCGACTCGCCTCTACGGCGAACCTGACGACTTCCGCCGCTTCGTGGATGCCGCCCATGGACTGGGGATCGGCGTCATCCTCGACGTCGTGTACAACCACCTCGGCCCCGACGGCTGCACCCTCCGTGAATACGCCGACGCGTACTTCAGCGAGAAGTACGCGACCGACTGGGGAGAAGCGATCAACTTCGACGACGCGCTCGCAGCACCGGTCCGGGAATTCTTCATCTCGAACGCCCGCTACTGGATCGAGGAGTTCCGGCTCGATGGACTGCGCGTCGATGCCGCGCAGAACGTCTATGACGACTCCCCGGTGCACATCCTGCGCGAGATCACCGCCGTCGTGCGCGCCGCCGCACCG
>DASTGQ010000122.1:0-2008 GCA_035718985.1 Gemmatimonadaceae bacterium | reverse complement strand
GGTGATCTTGAACTCGATGCTCAAGACTCCCGCGCCGGGCTCCATCAGGCTGAGCGCCGCGTAGCCGCAGGCGCTGTCGGCCACGGACGCCAGCACGCCGGCGTGGAGATAGCCGTGCTGCTGCGTGAGCTCCTCGCGATGCGTGAAGCCGATCTGCACCTCGCCGGCGCGCACGACGTCGAGCGTCGCGCCGAGGGTGGCCATGAACCGCTGGCGGACGAAGCTCTCGCGCACGCGGCGCTCGAAGTCCGGGTCACGTGGTGTCGTCATCGCGGCGTGCGGCGTGGATCCCCTTCCTCGACGCAGCGCACGCAGTACAGGACCGTCCCGAGGTGCGCCGCGCGCCCTTGCTCGGTCGTCACCCACTCGCGCACCTGCCAGGGCGGGTCATGGCGCACGTGCTGCCCGTGGCCGCACTCGAGCTCGGCCACCCAGTGGCGCTCGTCGTCGAGGTGATAGCCAACGATGCGGCGCGGGAGCGCGCGGACCGTCAAGCGACGGTCCTCTCCCATCGGCAGACGACCCCATCCTCCTCGTCCACCACGTCACCGACGAGCTGGAACCCCGTCTTGACGAGCACGCGCATCGACGCGTTGCCGTGCGGCATCGTGTGCGCGCGGATCGTGCACACCTCCACCCGCTCCATCGCGAATTCGACGAGCGCGGACGCCGCTTCCGTGGCGTAGCCCTGCCCCTGATACGCGGGCACGATCCCGTACGCGATCTCCACCACGCCGTCGTCGTCGGGTGGCCCCTTGAACGACGCCGCGCCGATCACGCACTGATCGTCGCGGTGGATCACGGCGAAGCCGAACACCCACGGATCGGGACCGGCCGCGTTCCGGAGTCGCTCCATCCAGCGGGGTGACACGTCGTCCGATACGAAGAAGTCGCGCAGCCCCGCGGCGGCGCGCACGCCGATGCGCTCCTCGAACTCGCTCACTCCATCGCACAGCGCCAGCAGCTGATCCGGCATGTACGGCTGGAGCCGCAGGCGCGCCGTCTCGTGGCTCGGCACTCGTGCGGGAAGGCGCGACGTGGGCGACCCTCGACTCATGCGCCCGGAACCAGCGCCGCAGCCGTCGGCAGCACGCCTGGAGTGAGGCACACTACCCCGATGAGATCGAACCCGAATGCCGCGCGGCTCGCGAGCATCACGGGTCCAGCAGCAGCGATGAGCAGGGTGCGTAGTCGGGACATCGCGGAGTGATTCGACGGGTCGAAGGTCGCGCCCTCAACTTGTCCCGCGATGCGTCGCGCGCAAGGGAGCGCGACCGCTCGTCGCTGCGACGACCGCTACCGGGTGTAGCGCAGGTTGTGCCACCAGATGGCGCGACTGAGCGCGCCGTCCGCGGCGAACTGCAGCGGCACGCTGACGAGGAGCGCGGTGACGCCCAGGCCGCCCACCGCGCGCTGCGCCGTCTGCATTCGCCGCGCGCGCAATCCGCTCACCAGCGCGACTCCCGTCGCGACGACGCCGACGTCCGTCAGCGCCGCACCGGCCCGGCGCAGCGCGATCGCGCGCCTCGCACTCGCCGCGGCCGAATCTGCTCCGCGCGCGAACGGGTCGCCGCGCAGCGCGGGTGAGATGTCGGTCGGCCAGAAGAAGTGGAGGTTCGCCAGTCGCGGCCCACCTACGCCGCGGACGACGGCGAGCCCGTTCCACCTCGGCGCGATGCCAAGCGCGCACTCGCGATAGCTGCACGCCGAGTCGTGCGGCGATGCAGCGGGAGCGCTCTCCTGGGCCCGCGCCGTCGCGGCCGCGAGCACGAGGAGCATCGCCGGGATCGTCAAGGTGCGCATGTTCCGACACTCTCACTGTCGTCCGATGCCGCATGATGCGTGACGCCGTTGGCCGCGTATGTCGGGAATCTTCCCCGCGATCACGGGGAATTGTTCGGCGTCGCGACCGGGGCAGAGGCTGGTGTCAGATACCGCGGGTGTCTGCCCCTTGGCGCATTTGGGGTCAGAGTCGTTGGGGTCAGAGTCAACCGACTCTGACCCCAAC
>DASTGQ010000121.1:0-2180 GCA_035718985.1 Gemmatimonadaceae bacterium | reverse complement strand
CGACTGGAACATCGGCGCCTTCAACGGCAGCGGCGGCCGACGTGGCGGCGGCCGCACGGCCAGCGACACGACGGACATCACCCATGGCGGGATGGCGGTGGCGTACCAGGTAGGTGGCGGCGAGCCGGGCTACATCGCTCCCGATCCGCTGGAGCCCGACCAGTTCTACTCCGGCGCCAACAACGGCGGCTACCTCGACAAGTTCAACCGCCGGCTCGGCACCTCGCGCGAGGTGAACCCGTATCCGTGGTTCTACTCCGGCGAGCCGTCGAAGGACATCCGCGAGCGCTGGCAGTGGACGTACCCGATCATCTTCTCGCCGGTGGATCCGCACGTGCTCTACGTGTCGTCGCAGCGGCTGTGGAAGACCACCGACGGCGGCCAGACGTGGGAGGCGCTGAGCGGCGACCTCACGCGCCATGAGCCGAAGACCCAGGGAAAGTCCGGCGGCCCGATCACCGGCGACATGAACGGCCCCGAGGTCTACGGCACCATCTTCAGCATCGGTCCGTCGAAGCGCGACGTCAACGTGATCTGGACCGGCTCCGACGATGGTCTCGTGCACGTGACGCGTGACGGCGGAAAGACATGGACCAACGTCACGCCGCCCGGCATGCCGGAGCTCGGTCGCGTGAGCCAGATCGACGCGTCGTCGTTCGAGACGGGACGCGCCTACGTGTCCGTGCGTCGTCCGCTGCTCGACGATCGCGCGCCGTACATCTTCAGGACCACGGACTTCGGGCGCACGTGGACGAAGATCGTCAACGGCCTGCGCCCCGATGCGTACGTGCACGCCGTACGCGCGGACCCGGTGCGGCGCGGCCTGCTCTACGCCGCCACACAGCATGGCGTGTACGTGTCGTACGACGACGGCAGCCAGTGGCAGCCACTCACGCTCAACATGCCCGACGTGCCGGTAGCCGACCTCGTGGTCGATGGGGACGCGATCGTCATCGCCTCGCACGGTCGCGGCTTCTGGGCGCTCGACAACATCGGCCCGCTCCGGCAGTGGTCGCCCGCCGTCGCGAGCGCGGACCTGCACCTCTTCACGCCACCGGTCGCCGTGCGCTCCGGCCCGTCGCCCGTGATCAGCTGGTTCTCGAAGCAGGCGCCGAAGATGACGAAGCTCGAGATCCTCGACTCCACGGGCACGGTGCTCCGTACCATGGTGCAGGACTCCACGCACGTGGACTCGCTGGCGAAGGACGCGACCCATGCCGACAGCGCGCGCGTGGACTCGATGCGCACCGCCGCGGCGAGCGTGCGTCGCTACGCCGGTGGCTTCCTTCCCAAGCCGGTGGCGGGACTGAACAAGGCGACGTGGGACCTGCGCGCGCAGGGTGTCGAGAGCTTCCCCGGGATGATCCTCTGGGGCGGCGGCACCGCCGGCCCCGCGCTCCCGCCCGGCCGCTACACGGTGCGACTCACCGCCGATTCACACGTGGCGACGGCACCGATCACCATCGTGCGCAACCCGCGACTGCCGGTGACCGACGCCGACCTTCGCGCGCAGTACGCCTTCTCGCGCAAGGTCCGCGATCGCGCCACCGCCGCCAACCGCGCGGTGATCGGGATCCGTCGCGTGAAGGCACAGCTCGACGATCGCTACGCGCGTGCCAATGACCCCGCACTGCATGCCGCGGGCGACACGCTCACCGCGCACGCCTCGACGGTGGAGGAGAAGATCTACCAGGTGCGCAACCGCAGCGGACAGGACCCGCTCAACTTCCCGATCAAGGTCAACAACCGCCTCTCCACGCTGCTGTCGATGGCCGAACAGGGGGACGGCCGACCGACGAACAACATGCCGGAGATCTTCGGCATCCTCTCGAAGGAACTGTCGGGGTACGAGAGCGAGCTGCAGCGCGTGTGGAGCACCGACCTTCCGCGCGTGAACGACCAGCTGGCGCGTCTCAACCTGCCGCCGGTCGATCCGCAGTGCACGAACGTGAAGGGGTGTTCGGCGAGGCCGTGACCTTCATCGTCATCCCGCAGGGGCGTAAGCCCCTGTCGGGATCCGGTCTCGTCGCGGCTCGACCGGCCTCCTTCCTTGGCTGCGCTCCATGTCGTGGGCGACGCAGATCAGCGCTGATCATCCCAGGTCAGCGCTGATCTCTTCGTGGATGTGATGGCTCCATGCGCGAAGGGAACATCTCGAGGCCGTTCAAAAACGAAAACTT
>DASTGQ010000120.1:0-5319 GCA_035718985.1 Gemmatimonadaceae bacterium | reverse complement strand
GTAAGCTACCCGCCCCGTCCGGTCCGGCAAAGCGCGTTCGCGCCCCGCCGCCGTACCTGACCCTCCACGCCTCCACGCCCCTGCGCGCCGCAACACGCTTCCCCGTGCGGCTGAAGATGGCTGCCCTCGCGGGCGCCGCCGTCATCCTCACGCTGACGCTCCTCCTGTACCCGACCTTCCTGAAGGTCCGGTCCGCGCTCGCGCGCGGTCAGGGCGCGCGCCTCGTCGCCGTCGCGCAGAGCGCCAACGAGCAGCTCCCCGACGACTTCCTGCTCGCGCTCGGGTGGGGAGTGACTGACAGCATCGGCGCCACGCCCATGGTGCACGAGGCCATCCAGCGCGTGCGCGTCACCAACAGCGACGTGCTCGGCGCGGGCAACGAGCTCCTGTCGCTGGACGTCGTGGCCCGCAATGCGAGCGGCCAGTTCCATTACGTCGTCCAGAGCGAGCGCGTCACGTCGTCGCGCGAGACGTGGGTTCCCGCAGACCTGCTCGACGACGTCGTAGCAGGCGGCCAGAGCGGGGCCACCAACGTCTACGACGCCAACGGCGACCCGGTCATCGCGGGTGCGGTGCCCATCCTCGCTGCCGACAAGCGGGTCATTGGCGCCGTCATCGCCACCGGACGCGCGGACGGACTCCTCGCCGAGGCGCGTCGCGCCGTCGTCGACCTCGGCGTCTACGCCGCCATCGCGTTCATCGTCTCCGTCACGCTCGCCTTCTGGGGCGCCACGCGCCTCACCCGCGGCATGTTCGACCTGTCCCAGCAGGCGGAACGCGTCGCGCGCGGCCAGCTCCGCCAGGAGCTCGGCTTCGAGTCGGATGACGAAGTGGGCCTGCTCGCCGATTCGTTCCGCGAGATGACGTCCGGCCTCCGTGCCCTCGTCTCCGAGCTCGACTCCAGCGCCACGGACGTCGCTGCAACCGCCGAGCAGCTCGCCGCCAGCGCCGAGCAGATCACCGCCTCCACGGAACAGGTGTCCGGCGCCGCCGGCACGATCGCCGAGGCCGCCGCGTCGCAGACGCGCGGGATCGGCACCGCGTCCGACACCTCCGGCCGCGTCGCGCATCGCAGCGTCGCCGTGGCGAGCCATGCCGAGCAGGCGCGCAGCGCCGCCGACGTGGCCCAGCGCACCACGCGCCGCGGCACCGTCGCCGCCGCCCAGGCGCTCGAGGCGATGGCCGAGATCAGCAAGGTCACTGGCGCCGCGGTGCCCGCCGTCGTCGAGCTGGGCGAGAAGTCGCAGCGCATCGGGAAGATCACCGACGCCATCGCCGCCATCGCGCGCCAGACCAACCTCCTCGCGCTCAATGCCGCAATCGAGGCGTCGCGCGCCGGCGAGCACGGCAAGGGCTTCGCCGTCGTCGCCGACGAAGTGCGCAAGCTCGCCGGCGAGAGCGCGCGTGCCCTCGAGCAGATCCGCAAGCTCGCCGCCGAGATCCGCGCCAGTGCCGTGCGCACGGAGGAGCAGATCCTCGCCGCGAGCGATCGCGTCGCCGCAGGCGAGAGCATCATTCGCGCATCCGCCGACGCCCTCACCCAGATCGACCGCGAGATCGCCGGCGCACGCGCCGCCGTGGATCGTATCGTGGAGGCGGCCGACGCGCAGCGCGGCGAGGCGGAGAACCTCGCCGGCGAGATCGAGGCGCTCGCCAGCTCCGCCGAGACCAACGCCGCCACGGCGCAGCAGGTGAGCGCCGTGGTCCAGCAGCAGACGGCCGGCATGGCCAGCATCGCGTCGAGCAGTCAGCAGCTCGCGCTCGTGGCCGAACGACTCAAGGGTTCGCTCCGCCGCTTCGAGCTGTAGCGTCACCGGGTTAGCATTCGCTCACTGTGAGCGATCCCCTTGCCCTCCTGCCGCTGGCGCTCGCCGCCGGCCGCGGCCGACTGCGCGCCGCGAGCGATAGCGTTGAGTACGAGACGCAGCAGCTCGTCGCCGCCGGCCTGACGCTGCTCCAGCGCAGCGCCCCGCTCGTGCGCGCGCTTGCTGGAAAGCGGTCGGCCATCCTGCTTCCGACCTCGCCAGCGTTCTTCACGGCGCTGGCGGCCAGCGAAGGGCGCGGTGCGGTGCTCATCAACCCGCTCGCCGCGCCGGCGGAGATCGAATTCCAGTGTCACGACGGAAACGTCGGCGCGCTGTTCACGACGTCCGCCCTGGCCTCGCGCGCACCGAGCGGTCTCGTCGTCGTCCTGCTCGACGACGCACCGCGCAGCGCGCGCGTGATCGCCAATGCGGTCTCGCGGGAAGTGGATCTCGGCTCGCACTTCGGCTTGTCCCTCGAGGGCGAGCGCGGCGTGCCCGGACGCGACGAGGAGGCCGTCATCGTCTACACCTCGGCCATGCGCGGCACGCCGCTCGGCGCGGTGCTGACGCACGCGAACCTGCTCGCCAATGCGTTGTCCACCGCCGAGGCAGCGGCAAACGTGGCGGATGACCACGTGCTGGCCCTGCTTCCCTTCGCGCACCTGTTCGGTCTCACGGTCTCGGCGAGCGCACCACTGCTCGCCGGCGCCCGCGTCACGACGATGGAGCGATTCAATCCATTCAGGGCGGTCGAGCTGCTCCTCGCTGGCATTACCGAGGTGGTCGGCGTCCCGGCCGTGTTCCTGGCGCTCCTCTCCGCCATCGAACGAAGCGGAGTGCAGCTGCGCGACTCGGCGCTCCGCCTGTGCATCTGTGGTGGCGCACTGCTTCCGTGCGAGCTGCAGGACCGCTGGGCCGACGCGACCGGCGTGGAGCTGCGCCAGGGTTACGGGCTCACCGAGGGCGGACCAGTCTGCGTGTTCAACCGCGTGGACCTCCCCAACGCGCGCGGCACGCTCGGCCTTCCCCTTCCCGGCGTCGAGGTCGAGATCTTTCCTCCTGTCGCCTGGACCGAATCAGGGAACGTCGCGACCGACTCTGCATCCACGAGCGCCAGCCCGCTCGCCGATGGCCAGCGGGGCGAGATCCGGGTGCGCGGCCCGAACGTGTCTCCCGGCTACCTCCACGACGCGAGCGCCGGGCTGCCGCGCCGCCAGGGCTGGCTCTGCACCGGTGACGCCGGCCGCCGCAACGCTGACGGCACCGTCACGTTTCTCGACGTGCTCAAGCCGATGTTCACCCGCAACGGCTTCAACGTCTACCCGCGCGAGATCGAGCGCGTCGTCCGCGGGCTGCCCGGTGTCCAGCGCGCCGAGGTGGTCGCCCTGCCGTCGCCGGTGCGGGAGCATGACATCCTCCTTCGCGTCACCGGCAGCGTGACGGCCGGCGACGTGGAGCGCTGGTGCAAGGAGCGACTCAGCGCCTACAAGCAGCCAACGGAGATCCAGCTCGACTCCTGAGCTGCACCCCGGCGCCACGTTCTCGTGCTCTGGATGTCGGTCCCGGTACGAGGTACTGCGTACTCGCCGTTGTCGATCCGTTCAGGCCGACCTCGCCGCCCGCGGCGTGATGCGCGCCACCGGCTGGAGGCGCCCACTCTCCGTCGCGCGCACGAGCGCTGCCACGACGGTGGGGTCGAACTGCGACCCGCTGCAGCGCACGATCTCGCGCACCGCTTCCGCCACGCTCAACCCGTCCGGCCGGTAGGGACGGTCGCTCGTCATCGCGTCGAAGGCGTCGGCGGCGGCGACGATGCGCGCCTCCAGCGGGATCTGGGCTCCGCCCAGCCGGTCCGGCACGCCGCGTCCATCGAATCGCTCGTGGTGCGAGCGCACGATGTTGAGCGCCGCGGGCGTGTCCGACAGCAGCGGTGCGAGGATGCGCCATCCCACCACCGGGTGCGACATGATGTGCTCGTACTCGGCGTCGGTGAGCTTGCCTGGCTTGTTCAGCACTTCCTCGCGCACCCCGATCTTGCCGATGTCGTGCACGTGGCCGCCGAGCCCCACCTGTCGCAGCGTCTCGCCGTCCAGGCCGAGCTCGCGGGCAATGACCACCGAATACTCGCTCACCCGCACCGAGTGGCCGCGAGTGTACGGGTCCTTCACTTCCAGTGCTTCGGCCAGCGACTGGATGCTGGCGAGGAACAGCTCCTCGAGGCGGCGCGCCTGCTCGGCTACGCGCGTCTGCAGGCTCTGCTGGTAGTCGCGGTTCTCCAGCACCAGGCGGCGCTTCTCCAGCGCCTGTGCCACCCGCGCGCGCACTTCATCCAGATGGAATGGCTTGGTGAGATAGTCCATCGCGCCGATGGCGAGGCAGCTCACTGCCACGTCCACGTCGGCCACCGCGGTGATCATCACCACCGCCACGTCGGGCCAGCGCGCCCTGATCTGCCGCAGCAGCTCGATCCCGTCCATCTGCGGCATGCGCAGGTCGCTGAGCACGAGGTTCACCGGGTGCCGCTCCAGCTGCACGAGCGCCTCCTCGCCGTTCGCCGCCTCCAGGCAATTGAAGCCGTCCCCGCGCATCAGGTGCATCAGCACCTGCCGCAGGCGCGGCTCATCGTCCACGATCAGGCAGTTGGGCGTAGTGGTGATCTCGACAGGCATGGAATCGATCGGTGGATTGCCGCAAGGCGCGCCGCTGGTGTCCCGCCTCCCTCGCAACGACACGGGGAATTAGCTTCCCGGCACGACCTCACCTGGAGTAGTATCGGCATGACGCGCGTTTTCGACGAAGATCTCGAAGCGGCCTTCGGTACCAGGGCCATCCATGCGGGACAGCGCCCGGAACCCCTCGCCGGCGCCATCATGACCCCGATCTACCAGACCTCCACCTACGTCCAGGAGGCCCTCGGGGAGAACAAGGGGTACGAGTACGCGCGCGGCAAGAACCCGACGCGGGAAGCGCTCGAGCGCAACGTCGCCACCCTCGAAGGCGGCCGCCACGGCTTCGCCTTCAGCTCCGGCATGGGGTGCGTGGACAGCATCATGAAGCTGTTCCGGTCCGGTGACCACATCGTCTGCGCGGAGAACGTGTACGGCGGCGTCTTCCGCCTGTTCGACAAGATCCTCCAGCACTACGGGCTCCAGTTCACCTACGTGGACACCCGGGAGCCGCAGCGGATCGCCGACGCGATGAAGCCGAATACGCGGCTCGTCTTCGTCGAGACGCCGTCGAATCCACTGATGCGCATCACCGACCTGCGCGCGGCGGCCGAGATCGCGCATCGCGGCAATGCCCTCCTGCTGGTCGACAACACCTTCGCGTCGCCCTACTTCCAGCAGCCACTCTCCTTCGGCGCGGACATCGTCTACCACTCCACCACCAAGTACCTCAACGGCCACTCCGACATGATCGGGGGGATCGCCATCCTGAACGACGACGACCTGGCGACGCGGCTGCAGTTCAACCTCAACTCCGCGGGCGCCGTGCCGGGCCCCTTCGACGCCTG
>DASTGQ010000119.1:0-2027 GCA_035718985.1 Gemmatimonadaceae bacterium | reverse complement strand
CACCGAGTAGTTCGCCTCGCCCAGCACGAACAGCCCCGGGATGCTGCTCATCAGGTTGTAGTCGACCCAGAGCCCGCCCATGGTGTAGTGCACCGCGGGATAGATGCGCATCGGCACCTTGTACGGATTTTCGTCGGTGATGCGCTGATACATCTCGAACAGGTTGCCGTAGCGCTCGCGGATCCGGTCCACGCCGAGTCGCTTGATGGCGTCGGCGAAGTCGAGGTACACCCCGCGGCCGCCCGGGCCTACGCCCCGCCCGTCGTCGCATGCTTCCTTCGCGGCGCGTGAGGCGATGTCGCGCGGGGACAGGTTGCCGAAGCTCGGATACTTGCGCTCGAGGTAGTAGTCCCGGTCCGCCTCGGGGATGTCCTTCGGCTTCTTGCCCACGTCCTCGCGCCGCTTGGGCACCCACACCCGCCCGTCGTTGCGCAGCGACTCCGACATCAGCGTGAGCTTCGACTGGTAGTCGCCGGCGACGGGAATGCACGTGGGGTGGATCTGGGTGTAGCACGGGTTGGCGAATGCAGCACCACGCTTGTACGCGCGCCAGATCGCCGTCGCGTTGCACCCTTTCGCGTTGGTCGAGAGGTAGAACACGTTGGAGTAGCCACCCGTGCACAACACCACGGTGTCCGCGAGGTGCGGCTCCACGGTGCCCGTCAGCTCGTCGCGCACCACGATCCCGCGCGCCCGCCCGTTCACCACGATCAGGTCCAGCATCTCGGCGCGGGGATACATCTTCACGCCCCCACGCGCGATCTCCTTCTCCAGTGCCTGGTAGGCGCCGAGGAGGAGCTGCTGGCCGGTCTGCCCGCGCGCGTAGAAGGTGCGCGACACCTGCGCGCCGCCGAACGACCGGTTGGCGAGCAGCCCGCCGTACTCACGCGCGAACGGGACCCCCTGGGCGACGCACTGGTCGATGATGTTCACGCTGATCTGCGCGAGCCGCCACGTGTTCGCCTCGCGGGAGCGGAAGTCGCCACCCTTGATCGTGTCGTAGAACAGCCGGCGGATGCTGTCGCCGTCGTTCTGGTAGTTCTTCGCGGCGTTGATGCCGCCCTGCGCGGCGATGGAGTGCGCGCGCCGCGGCGAATCCTGGTAGCAATAGCAGCGGACGTTGTAACCGAGCTCGCTGAACGAGGCAGCGGCGGCGGCCCCCGCGAGGCCGGACCCGACGACGATGATCGTGTGCTTCCGCTTGTTCGCCGGGTTCACCAGCTTCATCTCGAAGCGGTGCCTGTCCCACTTCTCGGGCAGCGGCCCGTCGGGGACGCGAGACTTGAGCTCGAGCGTCATCTATCGAATCACTCCGAGAAACACCGCGACGGGGATGGCCGTGAACCCGAGCCACACGACGACGGCGATGATCGTGGCGACCTGGCGGTGGAGCGGGCGCGGCGACGGCTTCGCGAGACCGAGCGTGCGCACCGATGCCCACGCACCGTGGAAGAGGTGCAGCATGAGGAACAGCATCACCACCACGTAGAACGTCACCACCCACGGCGACCGGAACGCGGCGATGACGTTGCCGTACACGTCGGCGTGACTGAACGCCGGGTAGAGCGCGTCCGGGCGGCTCGCCCACGGGAAGACGGTGCCCGTGGTGAAGTGCAGGATGTGGAAGATGACGAAGACGAGGATCAGCACCCCGCCCCAGCGCATCGTCCGCGACGCCACGGTGGAGACCTGCGGATCCCGCTGCTGGTATCCGATGGGCCGCGCCTGGCGCTTGAGCATCGTGAGCTGCCACGCCATCAGCACGTGCAGGACGAGCGCGACGAGGAGGATGATGCGCGCCAGCCAGAGCAGCTCACCGAGGCTCTGCAGGAACGCCGCATAGCGGTTCATCTTCTCCGGCCCGATGAACACCTGCAGGTTGCCGAGCATGTGCAGGACCACGAACGCGACCAGGATGATCCCGGTCACGGCCATGATCACCTTCTTGCCGATCGTGGAACGGTACAGCCTGAGTGCCCACATGTTGTCAGTGGCTCCGTGAATGAAGCGGCGACGGGCGACGCGAG
>DASTGQ010000118.1:0-7114 GCA_035718985.1 Gemmatimonadaceae bacterium | reverse complement strand
AGTTGCTCCCCATCGCCCACCGCACATTGCCGCCGAGCTGCGGATTGGAGGAATACGTCCACCGGTCGAACGACGGCGAGCAGCACGGCGCGCCGAAGGTGGTGTTGGTGAGCTCCGGGTTGAGCTCCACGGTCTGGCCGTGGATCATCTCCATGAGCCCGGTCAGCGTCCCCGACTGCGCGATGAATGACGCCGACGCCTTTCGCGCCGGAGTCCAGGTCTCCTCGTAGCCGTTGCGCTGGACGTGCCGATCGATCTGCAGCCCCCACGTCTGCGGCATCGACGCTGGATACCGAAGGGTAGCAAAGGGAATTCGTACCTCTACCTCGTACCCCCACGCGGTGACGCGGCCGCGCGAGTCCCAGCGGAAATCGGCGCTCAGGTCGTTCTGGCCCGGTCCCACGTTGGAGCCGGGGATGAAGCCGCCGCCCTCGCTCTTGGTGCCGTCGGCCTGGATGCCGAGCGGGTTGACGATGAAGACAAAGGCGCGGTTGCGTTCGTGGAAGGTGTCGAGGTGGATCTCGACGTTGTCGTCGCTGCTGATGCGGTCGCGGTCAGCGAGGGTCGCGGCGACGGTCGCGGGGTCGGCGTACGCACGGATACCGAAGTACATGGCGTCCGGGGAGTACCAGACCAGGACCTCGGTGGAATCGGGCGCCGGCCGCCCGTCGGCGGGGGCGTAGAGGGAAAAGCCCTTGAGGATCGCCGCGCGCGACCAGACCGGTTCGTCCAGCCGTCCGTCGACGACGACGGTCGTGTCGATCCGGGGCAGCGCGACGCTGGTCTGGCCGAGCTGGCCGTCATGGACGCCAGCCGGGCTGGGGAGCTGGGCGGCGGCGAGCTGGAAGGCGGAAAGGAGGGGGAGCAGCACGGCAGAAACCTAGCAGGTGCGCGAAGTCGGCCGTCACGCGACGTCTACGGGATCAATCCCCGTGGCCTCGGATGATCTCGACGCGCAGCTCGGTCCATCCGTCGAGCTGGTAGTACTCGACGCGCAGCCTGTGGGTGCCGGGCGCGATGTCCGCGACGTTCACCGCCGACTCGTGGGGCTTCCAGTTGTCGATGACGAGCTTGTCGTCCACCCACACGCGGATGGCGTCATCGCTGATCGTGCGCAGCACGTAGTTGCCGGCGCCGAGCGTCACGTCGGCCGTGGCAGCGACGCGGAAGTTCGCCTGCGGCACCTTCGGCACCGTCGGCCGGTACCACATGTAATCGAGACGGGGCGTGTCCAGCGTCGTCAGCGGCGTGCGCGGCGCAACGCTGTCGGCCAGCGCGAAAAAGGACACGTGCCACATCCCGATGGGATCGAAGCGGCCATACGAGAAGGTGTATGGCGTTCCGGCGGCGTGGTTGACGCCGCGCGGACTCGTCACGCGGCTGCCGCGATACTCGAGCGTGATCACCCAATCGCTCGCGGAATCCCTTGCCGGCGTCACGACAATGGTATCGCCCGTCCTGCCGTGATCCTTCGAGAGCGCGGCAATGCCTCGGCGACCGACCACCTTCCATCGGCCCGCCGGCCCGAGCACGCGCAGCGCCAGCGGAGTGGATCGTGAGCTGTCCACCGGCCACAGCTTGGGCGAGCGCCAATCGTACGGTCCCCATTCGTCGACGACGATGGCGGAGATGTCGCGCTGCGCGAGCGCGTCCGTCCGCGGATCGAGACCGGCCGCCAGTCGCTTCGGCAGCACAACACCGTCCGGCGACTTCCAGTCCGGCGCAGCAGGCGGCCATTGCGTCGGGACGAAGTGCCCGTGAGCGCGAGTCGTGTCGTTCGATGTCGTAGTGAGCGTCGACGTATCGGTGACGACGAGCGTGGAATCCACCCGGATGAATTCGTTCCCCGTCACGTGCGCGCCGGACGTCTGCGCCACGCGCAGGCCGACGCGATTGCCGGCGAACACATTCCGCGCGATCTCGTAATCTCGGCTGTGGGTATCGCGGTGCTTCGGATATCCCCAATCGCCCGGCTCCTCCGGCACGGCCCACAGTCGTATGGCGACCGAGTCGTTGACGAAGCGGTTCGCGACAATCGCGTTCGACTGGCCGTGCTCGATGGCGATGCCCGTGCGATTGCCGGTGAACTCGTTGCCGATGATCCGCGATTCGTAACTGTAGCCGCCCCACAGGCCGTTGTCGGAGCCATTCGCCCGATTGCCGATAAACACGTTGCGGCTGAACGTGGCCTCCATCGCATTCGTCGGCGCGTAGCTGAAATCGTTGGCGTAGAACAGGTTGTCGTTCGCGCCGCCGGCGCCCGTGTCCATCGTTGACTGGCCGGCCCAGAGGAACAGCCCGTCGCCGCCATGGGTCATGGAGTTGAAGGCGACGGTGTTGTGCGAGCTCTGCTCGTACAACAGCAGGTCAGCCGAGTCCTGCCCGCGCCGGTAGAAGTGATTGCTGAAGCCGCGGACGTTGTAGCTGGCGTGGTTGTGCAGGATGGAGTTGAAGCTCGAGCGGTAGAGCGCGATGCCGACGCCGGAGTTGAACTCGATCGTGTTGTTCCAGATCCGGAGGCTGTCGCTGCGCACGAGCATGAGCCCTTCCATGCCCTGCGTGATGCGGTTGCCGCGAATCCTGCCACGCTCGACGTCGCTCAAATAGATGGCCGCGCCGTAGCGAAGCCACTCGTCGTGCTCGTTGTGGTGGTGCGACAACCAGTCCGCCAGGCTCTCGTGCTCCACCAGGCTGTAGAGCCGAGGCTTCCAGTTGTAGCTGAGGTCGTTGTCGAGGAGAGAGAGGTCGTGCGTGCCGCGCGCCATGAGGCCGATCTTGTAGCCGCGCACGTGTGCGTTCCGGATCGTGACGTGGTGACCACCTTCGATCCTGATCGCGACACCCGCCGCCCTGTCGGGATCGTCCGTGACCGCTGTTCCCTCGAGGGCAGCGCCGCCGAAATCGACCGTGATGTCGTCGCCGCGAATGGTGATGACGGCGGAGTCGAGGGATCGAGGAGCGGCGATGCGGTAGGTGCCCGGGGTGATGCGCACGGAATGCGTGATGACCATTCCCGGGGCGATCCGGACATTCTGTTGTGCCGCCAGCACATGAGGCGCTGCCGCCAGTACCGTCACTGCGGCGATGAGTCTGGGTGACGCCATGCTTCTCCGTGACGCGGCTCGTTTGTTCCTTCGGGACATTCAAGGTTGCTGCAACCTCAGAATGCGGTGTGCAGTTGGCAACCCCTTGAACGCTACGACGAACTGTGTGGCGGCTTCGCCGCCAGCTCGCGCCGCATCGCCTCGAGCTCCTGCTGCAACTCCGCCGTCGGCGCCTCCAGCGACTGGAGATCCAGCCCCGGCTCGGTCAACAGCCGCGTCGCCACGCGCCGCATGCCGGCGATCGTCCGCAGCGTGCGCGACGGGAGCACGAGGTGGCCATCCACCGCCGCGCGGTCCACGTGGTCCGCCGCCATCGTCAGCTCGTCGCTGATGGACTCCTTGTTTCCCGTGGACCACGCCACCTCGGCCAGGCCTCCGTGTCGCTCCGCTTCGGCGAGGTTGAGCAGCGCCGACAGACGGCGAAGCGCCGACGAATCGGCGGCCTCTCCGCGCGCCACCCGCCCCGCCCACGCGTCCAGGGAATCGGCCGACGCCAGCAGGTCGTCGTGCGCGCGGGTCGGCGGCGCATTGGCCTCGATGAGGAGGAACGCCGCCGCGCGATGGAGGAGCCTCGTCGCCCCGCTGGTGTCGCCGGCATCGAGTGCCCTCCGGGCGCTGTCGATCAGTCCCTGCGCCTCGCGGCGTATGGCGAGCGGCCGCTCCGGCGTGATGGTGGGAATGGCGCCGGCCGTCAGGGTCGTGCCTGCGGCCGTTGAATGGCCGGCGGTGGTGCCCGTCCTGTTGCCGCGCGGTTCCCGACCACAGGCGCCCATCGTGACGAGGAGCGCGTTGACGATGAGCGCCAGCGGCCGGCAGCGCATGCGCGCCACTCCGCCGCTCACGCCCGCGCTCGAGCGTCCAGCCGCCTGACGGTGACGAGCAGGGTCGACACGTGGCGCGCCGCCGAGGCACACGCGGCACCGTGTGACGCCGCGACCACGACGAGCAGCAGGCGTAGCACCCGCGCGCCTGGGTCGAGCGCGAACATCGCGGCCCCGGCCGCCATCGCCACCATCCCGTTCGCCGACAGCGACCACCACCCGCTGCGGTGCCCGAGCTCCCGGTCGAGGCTCAGCCCTACCGCGAGGTCGAGCGCGCCATCCATCACCACGAACGTCGCGAGCAGGGCCACGTACAGCACCGCCGTCAGCGGCACGTCCACCCAGCCCGGCGCGAACACCACGAGCGCGACGAGCGTGAGCCGAGCCGCGGCGTCCACGGCGGGCGACAGCCAGAGCGGCCGACGCGGCGTCACGGCGAGGTACGCCGTCGCGACGACGATTGCGAGCAGTGCATCGACGAACGCGAAGCGAACGAACACCGCGATCAGCGCCTTCACCGACCGCTCGTGCTGCAGCAGCAGGTAGAGTGCGAATCCGCCGTTCCAGAGCGCCCGCGCGCCGAGCGCCGTGCGCAGCAGACGGGGCGACACGCGTGCCTGGCGCGGCACTCCGGTGACGACTGACGAGAGGTGGGTGGACATGGCGGCCTCGCCTGTTGGTTGTCCGGCTATTCCGGCGGCACGGCCAGCACCGACCAGCGTTCCTCGTGCAGCAGCCTCGCCGTGATGCTCCCGAACAGCAGCCGCTCCATGAACCGGTGCTGCCCCGTTCCGAGCACCACGACGTCGGCGTTGTTGTTCATGGCGAAGGTGCGCAGCGCATCGCCGGTGACGCCGGTGAGGACCGTGGTCCGCACCTGCAGATCCTTCCGCGCCGTGAGCTGCTCGCGCAGGCACTTGAACGCTTCGGCGACGTGACGCGCGTGGCCCTCCTCGTCGAGGAGGGAGTCGGTCGCGCGATGGTGCGGGACGTCCACGAACACCAGGTCGAACGTCGCGCCGTCCGCAGCCAGCGCCGCAGCCACCTGCACGGCGCGCACGCATGGCGCATCGATGTCCAGCCCCACGACGAGGCGCGCCGGGATCGCGTGCATGGCCGGCGTGGTGGCGAGCACGGGGCACGTGCTGCGCCGGACGACCTGGAGCAGGAGCTCGGTGCCGAACGCCCGCTGCAGCGGGTTGCCCTTGTGCAGGCCCATCACGATCAACGCCGCGTCCATCGCGCGCGCCTTGGAGATGATCACGTCCTCCGCGTCACCGGCCTCCACCCGCACCGGCCAGCTCACCGCCTCGGGCTCGGCATGACGCAGCTCCTCGTACACGCTGTCGCGCGTCAGCGTGCCCTGGTTCGGCGTCAATCCCGCCGGCGGCAGCGGTGGGATCCATGCGGGACCCGGGTAGTACGCCCGCACCACCGTTGGCCGGGCACCGCACACCCGGGCGAGGTCCCACGCCACGCGCACGGAGGCGGTCGATTCGGGTGATCCGTTGGTGGCGACGAGGACGGTCCGGTTCCGGACGCTCCAGCGTCCGGTGGTGACGGGCGAGCGTGCGGGCGCTGCGCGCTCGGTGGTTGCCAGGTGGTCGGCTGCGGTCCATCTCATCATGACCTCCGGAGCGGTTGGCCGCGCCATCACGATCGGCCTCGCGCTGCCGATACGCCGTCAGGCGTTGCCGGACCTGTCGAGCTGTCCGACTTCCCCTGATAGTTGCGCCCCATGCTCGGCGGCAACGTGCCGTGGTCGGCGCACCATCTCTCGCACCCGAGGTTTCGGCCATGTCACCAGACACCATGACGTCCCAGACGATGACACCAGCGGCTGGCCAGGCTGCGCAGGAGCAGCCCGTCGCGCGACGCCGCGTCACGGGTCCCATCGTCGCCGCGGTGGGCGGCAGTGAGTCCTCCGCCGTGCTGCCGGCGGCGCGCTACCTCGCCACCGTCACGGCGAACGACGTCCTCGCCGTAGCGGCCATCGAGCCGCTCCCGCTCTACTTCCCCGCCGAGGCGCCGCTGATGGTGCCCCCCGAATACCAGAGCGAGGTGCTGGAGGCCCGACGCGCCGAGCTCCAGAAAGGCGTGGAACAGACCGCCGGCGCGCGCTCCGGCTGGCGGACGAACGTGCTGATCGGCGACGCGGCACGTGTCGTCACCGACGTCGCGCGCGCGGAAGGTGCGCCACTCATCGTCATGGGCGTCGGCCGGCACCGTCCCATCGACCGGTTGCTGAGCCGCGAGACGACGCTTCGCGCCATCCGCCACGCGAGCTGCCCCGTGCTCGCCGTCGGCTACGCCTTCGACCCGCCCTTCCACAAGGTCGCGATCGCGACGGATTTCAGCGCCGCCAGCGCACGCGCCGCCGAAGCGGTGATGCCGCTCCTCACCGACGGGGCGGAGGTTCATCTCGTACACGTCTGGCAGCCGATCGGCCGCGTCGAGCAGCGGTGGCAGGTGCTCGACGAGCGCTACGAGCAGTCGCTCCCCGAGAAATTCCGCCGCTTCCGCGCCGTGCTGAAGGTGCCGGCAGGAGTCACGGTCAAGGAGGAGATCCGCCAGGGCAGGACGGCCGAACGGCTCCTCGACTTCGCCAGCGCGCACCACGTGGACCTCATCGTCGCCGGTCGCCAGGGGCTCAACGCGCTCGCGCGCCTCGTCGTCGGAAGCACCACCTCGACCCTGCTCCGGGGCGCCAACTGCTCGCTGCTCATCGCCCCCGAGCCGTCCGTGCAGGATCTCGATCGCCTGCAGCGGGTGCTCAGCGGTGCGGTGGAAGTCAGCACCCCCGAAGCGTGGGCGGTGCTGCTCGACGACTTCACCCGCCGCAACCGCGATCGCGTCGCCACCGTGGAGGTGGACGACCTCGATCTGGGTACGCAGGTGATCGAGTCGGGCTTCGGCTTCCAGGGGGCGAGCTACGACGATCGCAACGAGCAGGTGGAGCTCATGCTCTCCGCGAAGAAGGACCGGATGCAGCACGTCACCCGGACCATCAGCGGCGTGGAGTCGGTGGCCGTCGGCAGCGATTCGCAGGGACGCGACATGGCGCTGCGCATCAGGCACGGCGCGGGACAGACCCTGCTGATGTTCACGACCGCTTGATCGACGCGCATCAGTTCGAGGAGTCTCGAGTTGGGAGTCGGGAGTGGCACGGCAAAGCTGAAAGTTGCAGCT
>DASTGQ010000117.1:0-3050 GCA_035718985.1 Gemmatimonadaceae bacterium | reverse complement strand
GTCACCGCCGCGCCCGTGCGTCGCCGCTCGGCGAGCACCGCGGTGATGACATTGGTGAACGCGCGGCGCACCAGTGCGCCCGTGAGGTCGTCCTCCTCGGAGACCATCACGGCGCCGTTCTTTCCCGTGCGGCGCGCCGGCATCGCGCGCTGCGCCGCCGCCGGCGCGTTCACGCGCCCGCGCCGCACCATCTCCTCGAACCTGGCGAAGAGCTGCGGATCGAACTGCTTGCCGATCTCGCGGCGCATGATTTCGATCGCCTCGAGCTGCGAGAACGCGCGCTTGTAGCTGCGCTCCGTGGTCAGCGCGTCGTAGACGTCGGCCACGCACAGGATGCGCGCCGTGAGGGGGATGTCCTCGCCTGCCAGGCCGTCGGGGTAGCCCTTGCCGTCCCAGCGCTCGTGATGACTGCGCACCATCGGCGAGACATCCCACGGGAACTGCACGTCGGCCAGCATCTGCTCGCCGGCCTCGGGGTGCTTGCGGACGAGCGCCCACTCCTCGTCGGTCAGCTTCCCGGGCTTGTTCAGCACTTCGGCCGGCACGATCAGCTTGCCGACGTCGTGCAGCAGCGCGCCGATGCGGAACCAGAAGAGCGAGTTCTCGTCGAATCCCGCCTTGGCGGCGAGCGCCGTGGAGAGATCGGCCACCCGTTCGCAGTGACCCTGCGTGTGGATGTCCTTCGATTCGATCGACTCACCCCACTTGCGCACGACATCGAGGAAGTCGCCCTCGAGGCGCGCCATGCGGCGTCCCACGTCCGCCAGCTCGTGGCGGGCGCGGAGCTGCGTGAAGCAGGAGTGGGCGCGATTGAGCGCCTGCAGTGTCTCACGATTGCGGCCGAGCCGCTGGTACAGTTCGGCGAGCTCGCGATTCGTGTCACCTTCGAGCGCCAGGTCGTTCGAGGCCGCGGCCATGGCGCGCGCGCCGGTGAGATGCTCCTCGGCCGCGGCGAGGTCGCCCGTCTCGCGGGCGATGATGCCGTACACCTTCTCCGCTTCGCCGTTGGCGCGTGCGTCGTCGAGATGCTCGGCCAGCGCCATCGCGCGGTCGCAGCGGCGCTTGGCCTCCACGAAGTCGCGCTTCTCGATCTGCAGCGCGGCGGAGTTCACTTCGAGCTGGATCCGCGTCGAAAGGCCGCCCAGCGCGTTGGCGATGGTGAGGGCCTCGGTGAACGCATCGTCGGCGGCGTCGTGGCGCCCGAGCGCCATGTTCGCCATGCCGAGGTTGTTCAGCGCGATGAGGATGTTGTCGAGCAGCGAGTAGAGGCGGCCGTGCGCCAGCGCATCCTGGTAGTAGCGGAGCGCCTCCCGGAAATCGCCGCGAATGCTCGCCAGCGTCCCCAGGTTCGTCATCACGTCCACCTGGAGCCGCGGGTCGGTGGTGCTCGTGCCGCGCTCCAGCGCCTCGTGGAACAGTTGCTCGGCGTGGTCCAGGTCTCCCTGCCGCCAGCGCACCGCCGCGAGCACGTTGAGCGCGTGGCCCAGCGCGTTCCGCTCGTCGCCCAGCTCGGCGGTGGCGACTGCCGCCACCGCGCAGTCTTCCGCCGCCTTGTAGTCCGCGTCCACCTCGTAGCTCCGCGCGATCCAGCGCATGAGCATCGAGGCAAGCGACGGCGAGGGCGAGCTGATGCTGTGCAACGCCTGCTCGTACAGCACGCGCGCCTCCGAGCGCCGGCCCAGCTTGTCGAGCGCTCGCGCATCCTCGATCAGTGCGCGCGTCGACGGATGCTCGGCCGGCGATTCGACGAGGCGGAGATGTACGGCCCGCGCGGTGTTGTCGGAGGACGATGCCACGGGAGGAGACCGGGATCGGGGAGGGGTGTTGCTGGAGCGGACAGTGCCCGGCGGCCCACGCACAGTGCGGCCGCCGGGCACCGTCCGGCCCGCCGTAACGGGCCGTCCTGCGGTATGACGACTGACCTCAGCTCGAGGCCACGATGTAACCCGAGCGGTTCGGCGTGCCCGGAAGCTTCGGCCCGACCGGCTTCACGCCGGTGGCCACATGGAAGGCCGGAGCGCTCTCGGCCGCCGTCATCGACGGCGCCATACGATTGCTCGCGGCCACGGCTGCGACGCCCATGCCGAGCGTCAATGCAATGCGACGGATCATGGAAGTAGGCTCCTGAACGGCAGCGCACGGCCTCGCGCGCCACCCGTGGAAGGAATCAAGGTTCACGAAGGATCGAAGCGGGACGCGACCGGCTCAGAAGCCGACCGAGACATCGAGCCCGCCGCCGCTGAACTCCGCAACGACGTACCCGCTGAAGTGCTTGATCCGACGGAACACCACCTTGTTCTCCACGTCCACGTTCGAGCGCAGGTCGGCATCCGTCTGCGACTCGTCCATGCATCCCGTCTCGTTGCAGTAGTACATCACCCTCGTGTTGTCGAGCGTCGCCTGGTCCGTGACGTACAGGTACAGGTTGACGTTCGACTGCGGGTTGAACCGCAGCGCCGGCTGGAACTCGACGCTCGGATGATCCGTGTCCGCATTGCGGACCACCGCCGTGATCGTGAACGGCTGCGTCTGCGGCTCACAGCCGTCGTTCCACGTGCCCGCGCCGTAGCTCGACGTGGCCAGGTCGCAGACCGCGTTGGCCGGGATGTCGAGGTGGCTGGCGCCGAACGTCAGCGACTGCGCCTGGCTCGGGTCGATCTCGTACGTGTAGGTGCCATCCGCCACGCCGACCAGCGCGCGCTGCGCGTCGGTAGGCACGAACGGGGACGTCCGCAGCGCGGACAGGGTCTTCGGCTGGGCGGCGCTGGGCGACGTTGCATCACCCGCGCAGCCGGCAAGCATCAAGCTCGCGGTCGCCACGGTGGTCAGCAGCGGAACGAGCGACACTCGCGAGCGCGCCATCATCGGCAATCGCATTCGATCCTCTCGAGCCTGAGGCTCACTTGGGATAAGGAAGAGGTGGAACTGCAGGCACCCTCCCTTTGGCAATGCCGAGACCACTCGCCGAGTCCGCTTCCACCCGTCAGACTGTCTGCGCCGGCAGCGGCTCCAGCGCTCGTTCGGCCATCCTGTCCCTCTCGATTCGACCT
>DASTGQ010000116.1:0-5044 GCA_035718985.1 Gemmatimonadaceae bacterium | reverse complement strand
CGGCGGCGCCCAGCGCGGCCGCCCAACCGACACCGCAACCCGCGCCGAGCGGTGCGGCTGCCAAGGTGTCGCCGGCCGCGCAGCGCGTGGCGGCGGAGCAGCACGTGGATCTCGCGAAGGTCACCGGGACCGGCCGTGGCGGCGTGGTGAGCAAGCCGGACGTGATCGAGCAGGGGTCCCGCGCGGCGGCACCTGCATCAGCAGCGGCTCCCGCACCAGCTCAGGCGCCCGACGCCGCTCCCGCAGCGCAGAAGGCGCCGAGCACACCGGCGCCCGCGCCGCTTCGCCAGCCCGCCTCCGGCGAACGCGAGACGCGCGAGAAGATGACGACGCGCCGCAAGCGCATCGCCGAGAACCTGCTGCTCTCGCAGAACGCCACGGCCACGCTGACGACGTTCAACGAGATCGACATGTCGGCGGTGAGCGAGCTGCGTGCGCGGATGAAGGAGCGCGTGGAGAAGGAGCACGGCGTGAAGCTCAGCTTCATGCCGTTCTTCGTGAAGGCGGCGACGATGGCGCTCAAGGCGTATCCCGTCGTCAACGCGCAGGTGGACGGCGACACGATCATCTACAAGAACTACGTCAACATGGGGATCGCCGTCGCGTCCGAGGCGGGGCTCGTCGTCCCCAACGTGAAGGACGCGGACCGGAAGGGGATGCTCGAGGTCTCGCGCGACATCGCCGAGGTGGCGAAGCGGGCGCGCGACGGCAAGCTGACGATGGACGACCTCACGGGTGGCACGTTCACGATCACGAACGGTGGCGTCTTCGGGTCGCTCGTCTCGACGCCGATCATCAACTACCCGCAGGTGGCGATCCTCGGCCTGCACAAGACGCAGGACCGCCCGGTGGCCGTGAACGGCCAGGTGGTGATCCGGCCCATGATGTACGTCGCGCTGTCGTACGACCACCGCGTGATCGACGGCCAGCAGGCGGTGCTGTACCTGGTGAAGGTGAAGGAGCTGATGGAAGACCCGGCGACGATGCTGGTGGATTGATTCCACGGGCGAGCTGGACATCGAGGCGCTCGAGAGGGCGCCTCGATCGTTTCCGGGGCTTGCAAAAGGCGGGCGGAACGGAAAGGGCCGCATCCGAACGACGAAGTCGCCGGATTCTCACCTCGCTGGAGATGGCTCCGTGCGCCAGCAACGTCCCGAGTACGTTCGAATCAGTTCAGTGAACTTGGGATCTCGGCGCACGGTCCAACGATCGTCACGGGAACGCATCCGGCCGTTCCCGTTGGAGATCCGGCCCTTTCCGTTCCTGTCGCTTCTCCCAGGGGGTCGAGATGCCTTGGGCGAGCGTCCCTCGCTAGTTTTCTGGCGTCACCAACCTTGAACGCGTTCAATGCCTGATTCTCCAATCTCTGCAGACGTCGTCGTCATCGGCGGCGGCCCCGGTGGCTACGTAGCGGCCATCCGCGCCGCGCAGCTCGGCCTCAACACCGTGTGCGTGGAGATGGACCGGACGCTCGGGGGAACGTGCGTGAACGTCGGCTGCATCCCGAGCAAGGCGCTGCTGGAGTCGTCGCACCACTTCGAGTTCATGGGGCACGACGCGGGCAAGCATGGCATCGCGCTCGCCGACCTGCGCATGGACGTGGCGACGATGCTGAAGCGGAAGGACGACGTGGTGGGCCAGAACACGAAGGGGATCGAGTTCCTGTTCCGGAAGAACAAGATCACGTGGGCGAAGGGGCGTGGGACGCTGAAGGCGGGGAACGTGGTGGAGGTCGCGGGGGGCCCCCCCGACAACAACATCACCACTTACCAGGCCAAGCACGTCATCATTGCCACCGGCTCCGTACCGATCGAGCTCCCCTTCCTCCGCTTCGACGAGCAGCGGATCCTCTCCAACGTCGGCGCGCTCACGATCCCGCAGGTGCCGAAGCATCTCATCGTCGTCGGCGGCGGAATCATCGGGCTCGAGCTCGGCAGCGTGTGGCGCCGCCTCGGTGCCATGGTCACCGTCGTCGAGCTGCTGCCGAACATCCTTCCAGGCTTCGACGACGAGATCGTGAAGGAAGCGGAGAAGGTGTTCCGCAAGCAGGGACTCGACATCCGCACCGGCACGCGCGTCACCAATGGCGGGCACGCCGGCGACGGCGCCTTCATCGAGGTCGAGAAGGACGGACAGACCGAGCGCATCGAGGGCGATCACGTGCTCGTGTCCGTCGGTCGGCGCCCGTCCACCACCGGCATCGATGCGAAGGCGCTCGGCCTCAACGTCGGCAAGCGCGGCGAGATCCTCGTCGACAACCAGCAGCGCACCAACCTGCCCAACGTGTACGCCATCGGTGACTGCGCGCCGGGCCCGATGCTCGCGCACAAGGCCGAGGAAGAAGGGGTTGTCGCCGCCGAGGTGATCGCCGGCAAGCCGTCGCACACGCACCATCACACGGTGCCGGGTGTCGTGTACACCTGGCCGGAGATCGCCGTCGTCGGCATGCCGGAGCAGCTCGTGAAGGAGAGCGGCCGCGAGTACAAGGTCGGCAAGTTCCCCTTCTCCGCCAACGGCCGCGCGCGCACAGCGGGCGAGACGACGGGGTTCATCAAGTTCGTCTCCGACGCGCACACCGACGAGATCCTGGGCTGCCACATGATCGGACCCACCGTGTCGGAGCTGATTCCCGAGGTGGTGCTGGCCATGGAGTACCGCGGCTCATCCGAGGACATCGGCATCACCGTGCACGCGCACCCCACGCTGAGCGAGACGACCAAGGAAGCCGCGCTCGCCGTGCTCGGCAGGGCGATCCATATCTGAGCCTCCGGTCCTCCCGTCCTCCCGTCCTTCGGTCCTCCCGTCCCCCGTTCCCATGGATGAGATCGAGCTGCGGGCCCTGATGCCCGGGGATGCGGACGCTGCACGCGCGCTCGTCGTGGCGCGGTTCGCCGGCACGCGCTACGAGTCGCGCGTGCTCGAGCAGCTCGATGTCGCCCTGTCGTTCGAGGATCCGGAGTACGTCGCGCTGCTCGCTTCCGAGCCGGGCTCGGATCACCTGGTGGGGCTGGCGCTTTTCGGCGCGGTGGCCGGTGCACAGCGGGTGACGAAGCTTCACGCGCTTCTTGGCGACGACGACGGCACCTGTGCGTCGCTCGCCGACGCCGTGCGCAACGTCGCCGCGGACTCCGGTGAGCGCATGGTGGTGGCCGAGTTGCCCGACGATGCACCATTCCGGAGGGCGATCGTCGCACTCCGGGAGAGCGGCTACGCCGAGGAAGGCCAGGTGGACGACTTCGTGTGCGACGGCGTGGGGCTCAGATTCCTGGTCTGGCGACCCCGCTGATTCTCCGGAGCTCCCTCACTGGCGGCGTCCGCGATCCGTGCACGTACGACACGGACCACGTCACCTCCGCTTGGCGCGCGCTCCTTCCTCTCGGCCGACTTCATCGAGCCGACGGAAATCGTCATCGGTGAGCTCGAGTGAGGCGGCGGCCACGTTCTCCTCGAGGTGCTTCACCTTGCTCGTGCCCGGGATCGGCAGCATCACCGGGCTTCGCTTGAGCACCCACGCCAGTGCCACTTGCGCCGGAGCGGCGCCAAGCCGTTTCGCGACGGCGCTCAACGCGCTTCCTTCCTTCGCGAGCCCACCGGCCGCGAGCGGATACCACGGGATGAAGGCGATCCCTTCGCGCTCGCAGAAGTCGACCACGTTCTCGTACTGGCGCGTCACGAGGTTGTAGTGGTTCTGCACGCTGACGACGGGGAAGACCTTCCGCGCCGCCTCGATCTCCTCCACACCCACCTCGCTCAGGCCGACGTGACGGATGAGCCCCTCGCGCTGCATGTCGGCAATGACGCCGAACTGCTCATCGCGCGGCACCTTGCTGTCGATGCGGTGCAACTGCCAGAGATCGATCCGCTCCACACCGAGCCGTCGGAGGCTCATGAGCACGCACTGACGCAGGTACTCCGGACGCCCGACGGGATGCCAGATGTCGGGGCCCTGCCGGGTCAGGCCGCCCTTGGTGGCGATGACCATGTGGCGATAGGGATGCAACGCCTCGCGAATGAGGTCCTCGCTCACGAACGGTCCGTAGGAATCCGCCGTATCGATGAAGTCCACGCCGAGGTCGGGTAGCCGCCGCAACACGCGCAGGCACTCGGCGCGGTCGGCGGGCTCGCCCCAGATGCCCTTGCCTGTGATGCGCATCGCGCCGTATCCGAGCCGGTTGACCGTGAGGTCGCCGATGGTGATGGTGCCGCTCGAGCTCGCCGAAATCGTCGTCATCTTGCCGGTCCTGTGCGGTGAGGTGATCGCGCCGGTCATGAGTCGAACTGCGCCGGCGGCGAGTCCTCATCGCGCAAGAAACATCCCGTCGTCACCGTGCAGCCGTGGTGGACCGGGCGCGCGGCAGGGAGAGGGTGAACGTCGAACCGCTGTCGAGGCGACTCGACACAGCGAGGTCGCCTCCCATGGTCCGCGCGAGGTCGCGGCTGATGGCCAGCCCGAGGCCGGTGCCGACGTTGGCCGTGGACTGTCCGCGGTCGAGCTGCACGAACGGCTCGAAAATCTGTTCCAGCTTGTCGGCGGGGATGCCGACGCCGGTATCGCGCACGTGCACCCGCATCTCGTCGCGCGTCGCCTCGCACGTCACGCTGATCTCGCCGCCGGCCGGCGTGAACTTCACGGCGTTCGACATCAGGTTCAGCAGGATCTGCTGCAGGCGCTCCGGATCGGCCCACGCGAGGTAGCTCGCGTCGCAGCAGTGGTACTCGTAGCGGAGCTGCTTCTCCTGCACCTGCGGCGCGATCAGCGCCTCCAGCTGGCCGAGCAGCTCGTTCATCGAGACTTCGCGCGGGTCGAAGCGCACGCGGCCGGCCTCGAGCTTGGCGAAGTTGAGGATGTCGTTGATGAGGGAGAGGAGGTGATGCTGGTTGTGCTTGATGCGCGCCAGGTCGGCGTGCTGCTGCTCGGTGATCGGCCCGCGGATCCCGGCGGAAAGAAGGTCCGTGTAGCCTCCGATGGCATTGAGCGGCGTGCGCAGCTCGTGTGACATGTTGGCGAGGAACTCCGACTTGGCCCGGTTGGCCACCTCCGCCT